>NZ_KV789375.1:0-108273 GCF_001807575.1 Arthrobacter sp. HMSC08H08 | reverse complement strand
TCAAACGGAACAAAACCTGGGACACCTCACGAGTACTGCCATACCGGCTATGCCTTGGTTGACGGGCGTATAGAGGCAGGTGAGGTTCGTGGTGGGTAGATATGTAGAGAAGATCCTCGGTACAAAGAGCCGATATCGCTTTGTGCTCGTGGTGCTAGCCGTTGTGGTAGGCATGCTGAGCTGGGTAGCGACAGCTGACCGACAAATGTCGATGAAGCCTGCCGATGATGCCCAGATGCAGTTTGGAGACAGGGTAGCGCTACTACAGATTCCTCTTTATGCAAATGCTGGAGAGAAGGAATCTGTGCGGTCGGCACTGAACCGGCCAGGGGATGGCGTGATTGCTGTAGCCACCTCTGGTGACCTGTATTTGGATACTGATCAAGAGCGTCGTAGGGCCATGAGCGAAGGAGATTGGCCCCACATTGGTCAGGAGTTCGGGTATAGCCTCACTTCTGGACGGTGGGCTGATAAACCCGGCGAGGTCGTAGTTGCCGGTGAATCCGATCTCTCGGAGGGTGAAACAGTAGTCGGGCTAGACGGAAATCTAAAGCTGACGGTTGTGGGTAAAGCCGAGCATAGATTCTATCCAAGATTAGAGACCCTTCTGGCGTTCCCTGGTACGTGGAACACGATTGATCCTGCATCATCGGAGACCAGTGCTGCAGCCATGTCGACAACGTTGTATTCCGGCACTATCACTGACCGCGAGGCACTGGAGGAGTATGTTTATTCGCATCTTGATGAGAAAACGGCGGCGCAGCTCGAGTCACTTGACGGTGTCACGTTGGGGGACGGGTTCCTAGAACGTTCTTTTGTTGAAGACCGCCCTCACCGTGCAATAGCCGATCAATACTCCTTTGTGTTTGGTGTATTCGCACTCCTTTTGCCGATGTCCCTTGTCGCTTTCTTATGGGCCTGGTCTAAGAAACTTCTAGCGCCAGTAAATAACCAGTTGTATACGCTGGGTGTGAATCCAGCGCCTTTGTGGAAAGCTACATTCAGAAAGATCGGGCTTGCTGTCGCCCTTGCATCTGTCCTGAGCATGGCGCTGGGGGTTGGCGTTGCTTGGATGGTAGCTCCGGCGCTGGCTGATCTCGTAGGTATTCAAGGCCCGGGACCGCAGGTCCCAACGAAGTGGTTGGCCGTCATCGCAGTTGGGGTGATCGTCAGTTACGTAGCGGGTGGCATCATTACGCGTCCGCGAGTAAGCCGCTCCGTTGCCGTGGGCACCTCCGCAGACAGAGCCCAACGGGTATTTTCTTCCAAGAAATTGCTCTGGGGTACGGGTGTCATAGCAGTGCTCACGCTGGTAGGCGTGGGTGCCGCATCGGTGCAACTGGGAATTGATGTCCTCGAAACGTGGGCGCCGCTACCGGTAGCTGTGTGGTCTTTGTTCTTGTCGTTGGCAATTACTGGTTATGTGAGCCGAAAATCCCCTATCAAACCACGGCCGCTCGCGCAACGACTAGCTGCGTACCACCGAGCCTTGACAGTTTTTGCTATCGCTCTGCTCAGTCTCGCTATCGGTAATCTCATGTTCAGCTCGACTTTTGCTCAAAGTATCACGGTTGCCCAGAATAAGTCATTGATCTCACCGTTGCCTGACGATCAATTTGGTGTTGAGCAGGAGCACCCGAACGGGCTTAAAGTTAGCGAGAAGACAGTCAACGACCTCGCGCATAAGCTCGGGCTCAAGGAGCCGGTGGCAGTGACAATCGCAGGAGGTCAGTTCGACATCATAGAAGGCGTCTATGGGTCGTACGGTATCAGCGCTGTTGATGATGCGGACGATCTCGGGAGGATTCTTGGTCGCGAGCTAAGCAGTGAGGAAGCCGCCACCTTAGATAAGGGCGGTCTGCTTGTGCGTGATTCGGCGTTTCTAGACGGATCTGAAGCTCGTATATTTTCAGAGAACCTTCCAGATGGTGAGCTACTCCCCGCTGTGCAGGCAGATTTCGGCGAGCACTGGGAAGCAAACGCAGCTGCATTCATGCTTACTAAGACAGCTAAAGAGCACCGGTTGTCGCTTGAAGGTTTGAGGTGGGTCTTCACTGACCTGTCCGAATCGCAGCAGAAAGAGCTGCTGGCAGGGGCGTTAGAGAGCCGGATTTCCCGCGATCTCTTGCAGGTTCCTCTCAAGCAAGAAGCGAGTACGCCAAGCAACGTCTATTTCAGCTTGGCGTCAGCGTTGATCGGCTCCTGTGTGATCGTGATCATGGTGAGTCGCACTAACGCGAAGAGCTTGGAAGCATTGAAATCAACGTTCTGGACGCTGGGCCTGCCGGCCTCGTGGCAACGCTGGGTGCTCAGATGGAGCATCGGCAGTATTGCGGTCAAAGCGTTCGTGCTGGGGCTGATTGCAGGCCTTGGGCCCGCAGCCTTGATCTCACAACTCATGGGTGAAGTGCTGCCTTTCGCCATTGACTGGATGACCATCCTGTATGCTGCGGCAGTGCTCGTTCTCGGATCGGTTGTCGGCCTACTCATTGTGGGGCTATCGAGTCGGAAGAACAACGCTCACGCCTAGAAAAGGTATCTAAAATGGGCTGGCGGACACCCTGAAAAGGGGCGTCCGCCAGCCTATTTATTGTGACGCGTTTATTGTGCAGTGGTTCTAGCGGCGGTAGAGGCTCATTCGCTTGTAGTCCCGGACTGCCCGGTACCAGCCGCCAGCCACCGACCAGCAGATAATCGAGATAAGTGGCAGAACAGCCGTCAGCATGCCTCGGGACGGCCCGCTCAGCGAGCCGATGAGCGTCAAAGCCATAGTTATCGAGGCTCCGACGATACCGAAAATGCGCCAACCGTTACTGCCCCTGAACGCCAGGATTCCCGCGATCAGAGCGAAAACGCCCACAACAGCCAGGAACACGCCAATGAGAGGCACCATGATTCTGACAGAGCTGATGAACTGTTCCTCGCTAAGGCCCTGCTTTGCTGCCTCCATAAACACTTCAGGTCCCAGCGCCTGCCGCAGATCCTGGTCGCTTACTGCGCCGATAGCCGCCATGGCGACGATCGCACCAACGATCGTGAGGGCAGCCCACAACCAGGCCGCGATTGAAGCGAACACAACACTTGCTGGTCGCTTGGGTGGGGTTGTCGGAATCGAGTCGGCCGAATAGTTACCCCAGCCAGCAGCCTGTGCGCTATAGGTGTTCGGGGCGGCCTGAGGAGGCTGCGGATTTGGGCCGTCCCAGCCGAAGCTCTGCGGCTCCTGCGCAGGCGGTTGCTGAGAAGCCGGTGGTTGCGTGCTTGGCTGATTCTGGTCGTACGGTTCCGGTGCGTTAGGCGGGTGAGGGGTGTTCGTCATGTTTCCTCAATCGTCGGTTGTGAAGGGAAAGTGTTCTGCTTAGCGGCGGGCACGCTTGAGTTGTACTTGTTGCCGAAGCCACGCGTTTGTTGCCGGGGTAGTCCACCCAACAACCATGATGACGGTCGCCGCGAGCCACAGGATGGCCACAAGCGGATTTTCTGTGAAGCCGAAAAGAGCCAAGACTCCAGCTGCTGCAGCCAAGATCACCCCGACGATGCGCCACGCGTTCGAGCCAGTGATAATGAAAATCGCGGCAACAGAAAGCAGCGCGCAAAACACGAGGAGCCCGATGCCCAATCCGCGCATCAGCCCTGACAAGGCATCGAAGCCACCCATACTGTCCACACTGCGGTGGAACTCATCAATCAGCTCCGCCGGCATCTCCTCAACGAGGACGCGTTCAAGCTGTTGCGGCGAGAGGTTCGAAACCATCAACAGGCCGAAACTTGAAAGAAGACCGAGCGCGGACAAAACCCACGCGAGTACACAACCGGCGATCATGAGTCCGGGCCGGCGCATCGGCTGCTGCTGTTGTTGCCAAGAGTTGTTGACCGGCCAGCCGTTCTGGTCATAACCGGAAGCTGGTTGCCCCCAGCCAGGTTGCGGATTCGAATCCCAGCCGTTCATAGCGTTGTAGTTACCCTGCCGCGGCTCAGACGCACTCTGCTCAGGCATAGGCTGCTGCGGATTCACCGGTGGGGGATAACTGCCCGGAGGGAGATCCTCGCGCCGGACTCCGTAGCGAGGCTCATCCGGGGTGCCGCCAGCGGGTCCCTCAGGATTGCTACTGCGGTTAACGTCAGGGGTTTCGCTCATACCTCCATGCTACTGGTATGAGCGAAACCCCTTGAACCTTCCGTAACTCTTGAGGCAAAGCGCCGCAGTTACGGCATATGCGCAGCTGTTGGACTATGCGTTGTCCTTAATGAACTCCGCATCGATCTGTAGGCGGACCTTGTCTCCAACCATGACGCCGCCGGTTTCGAGCGCGGCATTCCAGGTCAACCCGAATTCCTTACGGCTCAGCTCCGCGGTCGCCTCGCCACCGCATCGGGTAGCGCCCATCGGATCAGTTACCACGCCGGCGAAATCAACTTCAAGAGTCAAAGGCTTGGTGGTGCCGCGGAGGGTGAACTCGCCTTCAACGGTTAAGGCGCTACCCTCGCCGCTGATCTTCGTGGAAACGAAGTGAGCCTTGGGGTGGGTTTCCGTGTCGAAGAAGTCGGCTGAGCGCAAGTGTTCATCACGGCCCTGGTTTGACGTGTTAACAGAAGCGACATTGAGGGTTACCTCTAGCTTGGTGTCATCCAAGGTCTCACCCACGGTCAGCACACCGGAATCGGCGGTGAAGCGGCCACGCGTGCGGGCGATTGCCGCGTGGCGAACCGAGAAACCAATCTCAGTGTGTGCAGCATCCAGATTCCAGGTGCCAGGTGTCAGGTTCAATGGAAGTGCGCTCATGGCGGTCTCTCCTTCATAAGATTGAGCTCAGAAGACCGAAAACAAACTTGATAGATCAACTGTTGATATATCAACTACTTTGGCTGAGCGAGGCTCACCTGTCCACCTAGAAGGAGCGGTTCAAGCCCTGGAGAGCTAAGAAAAACAACCTGAGCGTTCCCTGAATCTCCACCTGAGCGTTCCCTCTGAGACAATGAGAATTATGTCCCAAGCTGTTGTCCACCTTGTCCGCCATGGTGAAGTCGAAAACCCTCACCGCGTGCTCTACGGGCGCCTGCCCGGATACGAACTTTCACAACGCGGCCACAACATGGCCCGCCTGGTCGCCGAACACTTCGCGGAACAAAAAGAACACGGAACCAACCTCGTCTCGCTCATCAGCTCACCACTGATCCGTGCGCAACAAACCGCGGCCCCCATCGCACAAGCACTCGGCCTACCCATCACAACCGAACCAGGAGTCATCGAAGCCGAATCCCAACTCGAGGGATACAGCAACATTAAGGACACCCTGCTCTCAACGCCACGCCTCTGGCCGCTCGTACGTAACCCACTGACACCATCGTGGGGAGAGCCTTACGCCCACCAAGCCACCCGTATGGCCCAAGCCATCAGCAAACACCGTGACTATGCAATCCAACAACACGGGCCCGGCGCCAACATCGTGGTCGTATCCCACCAGCTACCCATCTGGGTCACCCGGCTAGCAACCGAAGGCCGCTCACTCGCGTTCAACGCATTCCGCCGCGAATGCACTCTGGCCTCGGTCACGTCCATCTCTTTCGACCGCAACGGTGCCGCCGTAGACCTCACCTATTCAGAGCCAGCAGCAGAACTCCTCCCAGGAACCATCAACGTTCCAGGGGCATAAACCATGAATCACACCGGAATGAACGCTCCACACACCCCGAACCCCCGCTACGGCCGCCGCGCAGTGCTCGGGCTCATGCTCGCAACAGCAGCCGCAGGGCTCGCCGCATGCTCGACCGAATCCAGCGACCTCGCCAACCAAAACAAAGAAGGAAGCGGGAAAGGCTATGTTGCTGGCGACGGCTCCGTGAGCGAATACGCCCCCGAAGACCGCAGCGAACCAGTCAAATTCACCGGCACAACCTTCAACGGAACAGACATCGACGCCGCAAGCTACGCGGAAGGCGACGTGCTGGTTTTGAACTTCTGGTACGCGGCGTGCTCCCCGTGTCGCGTGGAAGCCCCAGCACTGAAAGCCGTGGCAGACGAATTCAAGAACAAAGGCGTGACCTTCCTCGGCATCAACGTACGCGACGAAAAAGCCGCCGCAGAAGCGTTCGATAAAACCTTCAAAATCCCGTACGAATCCGTCCGCGACCTCGACGGCGGCGTACTGCTCGCGCTATCCCAATACGTTCCGCCGCAAGCGGTGCCCACAACACTCGTACTAGACCCAAACCGCCGCGTATCGGCACGGGTGCTGGGCGTTGTTGAAGAATCCACGCTGCGCGCCCTGATCAAAACCGCGCAAGAGACCCCCGCAGACGCCACATGATCAACACCGCACTGGCGGCAACAGCAGTCCCAGCAACCGCGGTCACGGCAACAACGGCCGCATCAACAGCAGGTAACCAAGCAGCCGCATCGATCGCCGACGGCTCGCTGCTGGTTGCGCTACCCATCGCCGCACTCGCAGGCCTCATCTCATTCCTTTCCCCGTGCGTGCTACCGCTTCTGCCCGGATACATGGGGTACGTGACCGGGCTGACCGGCATGGAACTCAACCAACACAAACGCGGCCGCGTCTTCGCAGGCATCGGCCTGTTCGTGCTGGGTTTCTCCGTAGTGTTCGTGCTAATCGGGGCGGTGTTCACGCGCGCCTACATCTGGATGATGCACGAAGGCCAATGGGTCACCCAAGCGCTCGGCGTTATTGTCGCCCTGCTGGGTGTTGTGTTCATGGGCGGCTTCGGCTTCATGCAACGCGAACGCCGCATCACCAAACGCCCACCCGCCGGGCTATGGGGTGCACCCCTTCTAGGGATGACGTTCGCACTCGGCTGGGCACCCTGCATGGGCCCCACCCTGGCTGCCGCACTAGCCCTGACAACCGGACCCAACGCGAACGTCCCCCGAGGCGCGCTGATCACATTCGTGTATTGCCTCGGGCTAGGCATCCCGTTCCTGCTCGTTGCGCTCGGCCTCACCAAAGTCACCCGTGCGGTGTCCTTCTTCCGCAAACACCAACTCGCCGTGATGCGTACCGGCGGCGTGATTCTGATACTCCTAGGGATAGTGATGGCCTCAGGCTTGTGGAACACGTGGATTACCGAACTGCAAAACTGGTTCGCTAACGAAGTGAGGTTGCCGCTGTGACCAAAAAGGATGCAGCGAAGAAAGCTGCGGCACACGAGACCGCCACGAAGAAAGCTAAGGCCAAGAAGAAAGCGAAGCAGCAGAAACAGCTGGCGCCAGCTCTCGGCCCGATCGGCATGATGCGGTGGGCATGGACCCAACTGACAACCATGCGCACCGCGATGGTCTTGCTGATGCTGCTCGCGGTAGCCGCGGTTCCAGGCTCCCTGTTCCCACAGCGCAACCAAGACCCACAGAGTGTGGCCCAGTACATCGCAGAGCACGAGGTCGCAGGCCCCATCCTGGACAAACTTCAGCTCTTCGATGTCTTCACATCCGTTTGGTTCTCAGCGATCTACCTGCTGCTGTTCGTTTCCCTCATCGGTTGCGTGATCCCACGCGCCCGCCAACACGCACGGGCAACGGTACGCCCGCCAGCACGCACACCAGTCCGTCTAAACCGGATGCCAGTCAACGGCGTCATCGAGCTGGAAGCCAACCAAGGCGATAGCGAAGAGATCGCGCAAACCCTGCGCAGCATCTTGCGTAAACGCCGCTACCGGACCTCCATAGAGGAAAACAAGGGGCAGGTCTCGGTTGCCGCTGAACGCGGCTACTTGCGCGAATGGGGCAACCTCACGTTCCACGTCTCGCTGATCGGCGTGCTGATCGCCGTGGCGGTAGGTGGCCTGTTCGGATACAACGGGCAACGCATCATCGTGCAAGGGGAGGGGTTCACGAACACGTTGATCGCCTACGACCAGTTCTCCCCCGGGCAACGGTTCAAAGCTGAAAACCTGCAACCGTTCCAGCTGAAACTCAAGGATTTCAAGATCCAGTTTGACCGCCAAGAACGAGCGGACGGCAAATACGGGCAACCGATCGACTATGAAGCGAACCTGGATGTTCGCCACAGCCCCGATGCCGAATGGGTCACCGAAAAGCTCAAAGTCAATGAGCCGCTCCGCGTAGCCGGAACGGACATTTACTTGCTCGGTAACGGTTACGCCCCGATGATCACCGTGACAGACGGGGAAGGCAACGTCGCATTCTCCGGCCCCGTGGTTGCCCAACCACAGGACCCGTCCTACATGTCGCTCGTGGTTTTGAAGGTCCCTGACGCCAAGCCAACCCAGCTGGGTTTCCAGGGTTTCTTCCTCCCAACAACGGTGATGGGCGAGAACGGGGTTGCCTATTCAGGCGACCCGGAAGCGCTCGCACCATCCCTGAACCTGGATTCCTACTATGGCGACCTCGGCCTTGAGACCGGCGCCCCGCAGAACGTGTATGTGCTCAAAACCGAGAAGATGACCCAGCTGAACTCCCGCAAACTAGAGGCCGGCGGCATCGTGCTGGGACTGAACCCGCAGAACCGCGAATATAAGCTGCCGGAAGGTAAAGGGACCATCCGGTTTGATGGGCTGAAGCGGTTCATCGGCATCGAGGTCCACCATGATCCGGGCAAGCCGTGGTTGCTCGGGTTCTCGATGCTCGCTGTCGCCGGTCTATTGGCCTCTCTGTTCATTCCGCGCCGTCGCGTATGGTTCAAGGTTTCAGACCCCGATGAGGCCGGCAAGCGTAGAATTGAGTATGCACTCCTAGCGCGCGGTGAAGACCCGCGCCTGCAGACTGAAGCGGAAGCGTTGGTGAAGGCTGTTTCCGGCCGGTACACGCTCGCTGAGTGAATGCAGTAGCTGAGGCATTTCAGCGGCTGAGTGAGGGTGCTGATCACCGAGAGAACGGATGACTGTGACGACTATGTTTTCTTATCTCCCCGCGTATACCCCTAAAGGGGAGTTGAACCTTTCTTTGGGTTCAACCTCCGAGCTGCTGATGCTTTTGGCGGCGATGGCATACTCGGTGACGTTCGTGGTGTTCGCCTACGACTTGGTGCGTTCCTCCCAGACGATTCAGGACATCGAGAAGTCCCTTGTTAAGCAGGAGAAGCGTGCCTTAGCCGCCGCGGCAGCAAACAAGGGATCCGCTGGGTCTGTCGCGCTCGCCGAACGTGAAGACAAGGAAGAAACCGGCCGTATCCGGCACCGCAACGCGACGGTGGATGGTCAGCTCGTCGATGACGACATGGACTATGACGAGAAAGCACCAACCCGTCGCTTGGCTCGGGTTGCTATCGCTTTGATGTGGCTTTCGTTCGCGATCCACGCCGCCGCTGTGGTGACGCGTTCGATCGCAGCGCAGCGCGTCCCGTGGGGCAACATGTACGAGTTCATGACCACGGGCGCACTCGTGGTCGTTGCGGTGTATTTGGTTGCGCTCATGATCAAAGACATCCGGTTCATGGGTGTGTTCATCTCTGGCTTGGTCGTTGCGATGATGTGCTCGGCCACCATGGCGTTTCCAACGCCCGTTCAGCACCTGCAGCCGGCGCTACAGTCGCCGTGGCTCATCATTCACGTTTCGATCGCGGTCCTGGCTTGCGCATTGTTCACGTTGACCTTCGCGATGGCTGTTCTGCAACTCATTCAGTCGCGCCGCCAGGCTGCTTTGATCGCTGGCCGTGAGGACAAGCTCCCGTGGCTGCGGTTGGTTCCTTCCGCCGTGACCCTTGAGAACCTCGCCTACCGCATCAACGCGGTCGCATTCGTGGCCTGGACCCTGACCTTGATCCTCGGGGCGGTGTGGGCTAACGAAGCGTGGGGCCGCCCGTGGGGGTGGGACACCAAGGAAGTCTGGACCTTCATCATCTGGGTTGTCTACGCAGGCTACCTGCACGCGCGAGCAACTCGCGGCTGGACCGGCGACCGCTCCGCATGGCTGAGCATCATCGGCTATGGGTGCATCATCTTCAACTTCACAGTGGTGAACACCGTGTTCGCGGGCCTGCACTCCTACGCAGGGATCTAGAAACCCTTCACCGCCCGCGGGCTGCTGACGCTACGCGCTTAGCTCGCACCAGTAACGACGTGTGGCCGGGGCTTCCGTACTGGAAGCTCCGGCCACACGTTTTGTGTATTGCGTGTTCTCTTGGGTTATGCAGAGTGAGGAATGGGCTTGCGCTTACGGACCACCACGATGCCGATGACCGCTAGTGATACCGCTAGAACGAGGTCCACAGGAGTGACGAAGTAGGCGTCATAGAGGACCTGTTCTGCAACGAAGAGTGCGCACCGCAGAACCGCCAGGACTGCCACGGTAGCCACAAGAGCCGGGGCGTAGCTGGTCTTATCGCGCGCCATGAGCGCTACCGCAATGAACGGGATAATCAGCGAGATACCCCAAAGGGTGAGCATGATGCCCCGCGGCGGAAGCGCAGAGCTCACAATGATAATCAGCAGGAACACGTGATACACAGCCGGCGCGAAAAGAAGCGCGGCCATCGTTTTAGAATTCACTTAGCTGCCGTCCCAGTTTGCGGTCGCAGTCAATACAGCTGACTGATAGATGTGGGTTGCCCCGTTGCAGTGACTTCTGCCTAGCGTGCCAGCGGGATAGAAGTATGCGCAGTTGGTCCGCAGGTTGGCGCCGAAACGATAGTCATGCATCCTTCGCTCATTACGCTTCTGCTCAAGGTTCATCGGCTTCTTCCTGGTTTCCTCGATCCCCAGGTCATGAATCGCGCAAGGGCCACGGAAGTCTGCTTTGAACCACTGATCAGGTGACCAGGTGCAATAGTCGTGAAGTGACTTCGGCTTGCACCAGTGTGGGCAGTACCTGTAGTGGCTAGGGACAGTCACGAGGTGGGCAGACGTGGTGCGAGGGTCCGGTCCCACCGATGAGCGCAGGCGCTCAGACGCCTTGGTGTTATCGAACGAGAATGACACGGAGCCAGACATTTCCTTGTTCGTCTTCCTGATGGAAGCTGACGCCTCTTTGATGATGAGCTCACTGTTGTCACTGATGACACCGGTGGCTAGCGCTTCGGCTTTCTCTGAAGCGTAGGTTAGGCCGAGACCTTCGGGAGTCGAGGTCAACGTCCACGGGATTTTGCTACCGTCAGCTCCCAGAACTATTGGTGCGAACTCTTTTGTTTCCCCATTGCATGTGAGTTTCACGCTACCGCTTTTCGCTGGAAGGTTCCCTTTCACGGTGCAGCCGTCGGGTAGATCGTACTGCAGGGAAACTTTCGCTTTAGGTTCGCTGACCATGGTCTCGAAGATCACCAGGTCTTCCGCGAGCCCGCTAGCATCTGTAGGGGCCAGGGTGATGATGTCCTCTTGTTGGACACTATTGGATGATTCTTGCTGAACACTATTGATTGGTTCCGCTTGATTAATGGGTTCCGCCTGAGCGGAAGGCAAGACCGCCAGAGAAGTGCTGAGCGCTGTAATAGATAGGACTGCCCAGACTCGAGAAGGTTTTTTCATGATGCCTCTTTAGTTTGGTAAGTAATCCACATCACCTGGTGGTGATGCAGATCACGCTACCGCTGGGCCTCAAAGGAAACCAGAGTTAGTCAGCAAGAATCGTGAAAACTATAGTTAATCAAAGCCAATTCTAAAATAGCTTAGATTCATAACGCCTAAAGATGTTGCTAGTCGGACAGGGCCATCGAATAACTAGCTGTCTGAGCTGCCGTGGTCGGTATGGTTTTTGCGTCGGAACTGTTCCTCGTATGGATTCTCCCGCGTCTCAAAGAACGGGGATTCCTCCATGTGCAGGCCCGCCTCTTTATCGCGTCGATCACCGCGCATCAGCCACACGATGAACGTCGCGAAAATCGCGATCAAAACCAGAACGCCCACAGCCCCCAAAATCACCGGCAACCACGTCGGCTGGCTATCGGTGACCGGCCCATCGTAATGGGTGGGATTGAACGGCAACCACACAGAAGGGAACAACACGGTAAGCGCGATCATGGCCGTTCACCGCCATCGGAATCCTCAACGTCGCCTGGCTGGCCGCTGCCCGGCTGGCCGTCGTCGTGCTGACCAGGGCCTGAACTATCACGGTGAGGGTTAACAGCTTCGGCGTTGCCGCGCTGGCGATCACGTTCGGCGGCCTGCTCCCGCTCACGCAACGCGGCCTCACGCGCTTCAAGTTCCTTCTCACGGCGCAACGCATCCTGCCGCATCTTCTTGCGGTCACGCTCAAGGTTCAACCGTTCAAGGAAAGCCGCATCATCATCCGGGCCCTGCCCGCGAGGAGTAGGCGCCGGCGCGGTCTTATCCGAACCCAACGTCAACCACAGCACCGCTCCAACCACCGGCAACACGATGATCGCAGCGATCCACACACCCTTCGGTAACGAACGCACACGATGCTGAGGCGTGCCGATCGCGTTGAACAACGCGTACAGAATGAAAACAAGAACCAGCGGAACGATGAAGACGAGCCAACGCATACCGTCCATTCTAGTTTGCGCCCAGTACGGGCACCCCGCTGCTCACCTATAGACTAGAGCGGTGAAGGTTTTTTGGATGGGTCTGATCCGCGCCGTCATCCTGATCGGCGTCTCGATGCTCGTGTACTATTTTTTCGCGTTCAACCGCTGGCCGGTCGGTGGGGCGATCGCGTCCGTAGTGGTAGGCGCGGTCTTCTCGTTCGCCGTGACGTTCCTCTTCATGAACAAAGCACAAGCTGAAGCGAGCCAACAATTCCGCCGCGCACTCAACCGGCGCAAAGCCGAAACCAAAACCGCCGGTGTAGCGCCTGAGGCGGACGCAGCAAGCGACGAACACGTTGAAGATGCATACCTCGACGCCCAAGAAGGCGGCGCCCAAGAAGACGATGGCGTGCGGGACAGTGACGGCGAAGAAGACGACGGCTTGCCAGAGAGTGCATCCCGCCAGAACAAGGCCGACACCACTGACCTCGCAGACCGCTGAACTACACGTATAAACAGCCTTAAACTGCGCGGCCGCGGCATCAACTCCTCGTTGATCCGCGGCCGTCGCCGTATTCAGCGGTTAGGTCATCAAAAGCTTATGCAACACGAGCGCAAGCGAGAACAGCACAGCGAAAACCACCTGGATCAGGCTCGTTTTAGCCAATGCAGGGATGAGGTCGCGGCGGTCTTCGGCAGTCAGGACCGCCGCACATGGCTTGAACGCAACCACGAACGTCAATAACACCATAAAGAACCACACGTTCGTGACAAACCCGAGTGCCACCGGCCCCACGATCGAAACAACGATCATCAGAACATAGACCAACCGCGCAAGACGATCCCCAAGACGCACCGCCAACGTCCGCTTCCCGGCAACACGGTCAGTCGGTAGGTCGCGGATGTTGTTGACCATCAGCAAGGCGGTCGCGATCAACCCAACCGAAATCGCGCCAAGCCAGGAATGCCCAGACAAATAACCCAACTGGGTGTAGGTTGTCCCGACGGTTGCTACGAGCCCAAAGAAAATGAAGACAAACAGCTCGCCTAAACCCAGGTAACCATACGGGTTCTTACCACCCGTATAACCCCACGCGGCCGCGATCGCGAGCGCCCCCACGATCAACAAAACCCACGTCTGTGTCATCCACACAAGCCCCAGGCCCGCCAGGGCCGCGAGCCCGAAGCATAGGAACGAGGCGTACTTGACCGCCCGCGGGCTCGCCGCACCAGACCCGGTGAGCCGGAACGGACCCACACGCTCGTTATCGGTGCCGCGCACGCCATCGGAATAGTCGTTGGCGTAATTCACACCGATCTGTAGCAGCAGCGAGACCACCAGGGCAAGCAACGCCGGAATCCACTTGACCGTACCCGAAGCCGCGAAACCAGCCGCGACACCCACCAGCACCGGTGAAACAGCCATCGGCAACGTCCGGAGGCGGGCGCCAGAGATCCATTGTGAGGCAGTGGCCACGAAGAACGAGGTCCTTTCGATAGGAGAGCGGGCGGACATACCCCGCCCGCTAGCTAGACTAGCGCGCTTAAACGCGAAACAGCGGTTTGACGGTCCGGTTTGTGATTACTTAAGCGTGGGACCGCATCAGTCTGGATCACGACGCGGGGCACAGCAACCGCTGAAACCTGCCGCCTCACAACCGTTGCGATCTCGTCCTCGGTTGCATCCCCGGAATAGATGAGCCCTACTGTTTGCCCCCACTCAGGATGGGGGACCGGAACCACGATGGCTTCACGAACCGACGGCATCGACTCGATCGCCGCGAGAATCCGAGCAGCAGACACCTTAACGCCGCCGGTGTTGATGACGTCATCGACCCGACCGCGGATCTGGAGCGTTCCACCAGGTAGCAACGTGCCGAGGTCATCCGTGGCATACCAACGCATCGGCTGGGCGTGCTTCAAACGAGGGTCAGGGGAGTAGGTCGCGAAATGCTGTTCGGTACGTTCAGGGTCCCCGATATACCCCGTGGCGACCTGCGGTCCACCAAGGCTCACCCGGCCCGCGGAATCGATCGAGATTGAAACACCCGGCAACGGCTTTCCGTCATACACGCATCCACCGCAGGTTTCTGCCGAACCGTACGTCAAAACGACCGGGACGCCCAACTCGCGTGCCCTTTGGAGCGTGGCCGGCGGGGTAGCGCCTCCACCCACCAGAACCGCTGTGTAGCGTTTGAGCGCCTCTACGCCCTGGGGTGATTCCAACAAGCGCCTCAGCTGGGTAGGTACGAGCGATGTCAACAGCGGCGGGTGCGAGGAAGAGGCGTTCGCGCCTGCTGAGCCTGTCGCTTGCGGGTGCGCCGGTTGGGAGCGCGCTGTTTGGGCAAGCCTTTCTGTCGCTTCGGCGAACGCCTCGACCGTGAAGCGCGAACGCAGGTCCATCGTCACCAACGCGGTGCCTGCGAGTACGGCACGCGAAACCACTGCAAGCCCAGCAACATAATGCAAAGGCAGAGCAAGCAACCAATGGCCCGAACCAATCCGCTGAGAAGTCGCGGCAGCCGAAGCCTTGAGTGCCTCAGCGCCTAAAGCGGTGCGCTTCGGCATCCCGGTAGAGCCCGATGTGCGGATCACCGCCGCCGTACCCTCCGGCGCATCTTCCGGATGCTCGACCACGAACGGGATACCGGCTTCCGTGCTTGTGCCAGCGGTGCCGGTAATGGAGCCAGCGGGCGCCTCAACGATCTCGACCGCAGGCCCAGTACCATCCAGCGCGGCGGCGAGCCTTGCACGCACATCCGCTACAGCATCTGCGAACGCATGCCCCGCATCGTCAGGCAAGACAGACACCGGATCAGAAATAGTACGGGTGAGCCGACCAGTCCGGGTCACGCTTCTCAAGGAACGCGTCCCGGCCCTCAACGGCCTCATCCGTCATATAGGCAAGGCGCGTGGCCTCGCCAGCGAAAACCTGCTGACCCGCGATGCCGTCATCGACCGCGTTGAACGCGAACTTCAACATGCGAATTGCCTGCGGGGACTGCCGCGCAATATCCGCGGCATACTCCAACGCGACCTTCTCAAGCTCGGCATGCGGAACCGCCGCGTTCACCGCGCCGGCATCCACCATGTCTTGAGCCGAATACTCGCGAGCCAAGAAGAAAATCTCGCGCGCCTTCTTCTGCCCAATCTGGCGCGCCAACAACGCCGAACCATAACCGGCATCAAACGAACCAACAGTGGCATCCGTCTGTTTGAACTTACCGTGCTCAGCCGAGGCGATCGTCAAATCCGCAACCACATGCAACGAATGACCACCACCAGCAGCCCAGCCGTTGACGACCGCGATCACGACCTTCGGCATCGTGCGGATCAGACGCTGAACCTCAAGAATATGCAGGCGGCCTGCGCGCGCAGGGTCGATCGTCTCCCGCGTCTCACCCGCGGCATAACGGTAACCATCACGGCCGCGAATACGCTGATCCCCACCCGAGCAGAACGAATGGCCACCGTCCTTAGGCGACGGGCCGTTACCCGTGAGCAGCACGGTCCCTACATCGCCTGTCATCCGAGCGTGATCCAACGCCCGGTACAACTCATCAACTGTCCCCGGACGGAACGCGTTACGCACCTCAGGACGGTCAAACGCAATCCGGACCGCACCCAGATCACGCACAATGCCGCCCTCGGCATCCCGCTCAACCTGGCGGTGATACGTGATGTCCTGGAAATCGAAACCCTCAACAACACGCCACGCGTTCGGGTCGAAAACGTCAGAAACCTTCTCAGGCAAAACGGAATCTTGATCAGTCACACGCCCAGTCTAGTTGACACAACACACAGCCGCCGGGCGCGCAGAAAAGCCGCAGAGGCTAGACTGTGACCCCAGACTGCAGTAGCGCCCACCACGCGAACCCGAAGATAGCGAGGTGATACGTGACCATCACAGCCACCGAGTTCGTTTGATCCCGGCTCACAAACTGCTTCCACCCCAGCAGTGCATCCGATACATAGAACAAAAGGGCCGCCCCGATAACCCACCAGCCACCAGGCTGACGAACATGCAGGGAAGCCGCCATAACCATCACTGAAATCAACACGATATAGAACGTGACCACCAGGCCCAGCCGGTCACGATGCGCGGCCCGAATCAACCGAATCCCCACAGCTAGGAAGCCAGCCACCACCACTACCGCGGCAACCCCCAGGCCAGTCCAGCCGCCCTCGGGGATCCCCGGGACAGAGTTCTGCTGAACCGGCCCAGCCCACGCACGCCACGCCAACGTCACCGCCAAAACGGTCTGCGCCCCCGCGAACGCCAACGCACCATACATGAAACGCCCGCGGTCCAACAGCAAAAGATCGCCCAGCAACGCGAAACACAGCGCACCCGCCACAAACGTTGCCGCCCACGCCGGATGCGGACGAGCCAACCCCGTCAACACCACGCTCGCCGTCAGCAACGCAGGAACCGAGGCCTTCGTGACCCAACGCCACGTATCATCAGTACGCGGAGTCAGAATCCAGTCCACAACCGCGACAACCCCGGCAAGGACGAAACAGACAATGGCTATAAGCGACATTCAGAACGCTCCTAGACGTCCAAAACGAACAGGCTCGACGTCGCGCTAGCCAGCAGCGTCCCGTCTTCTGCAAATAGCTTGCCAGTAGTCACCGCAACCGAGCGGCCAGACTTCTCCACCTCACCCACAACACGTAACACACCCGAGGCCAACGTGACAGGCCGAAGCATCCGCACATGCAGATCCATCGTCGTGAAAGCGTGCCCCGGTCGGGATACCGTATCCGCGGCCAGGCCGCACGCGTTATCCAAAAGACTCGAAATGAAACCGCCGTGCCCCGAACCGATCTTGTTCAGAAACTCTGGCTTCATCTGGCATGTCAGCTCCACTGCGCCCTCGCGGGCATCCACCAAACGCACCCCCAACAACTGGTTATACGGGGCCGGCTCGATATCACCATTGATCTGAGTGTGCAACACCTCAAGACCCGAACGAGTGATATGGAGATCGCGGTGTTTGGAATCTTCTAAAGCCATGAAACCTAGTTTAGGCGGCGCAGAGGCCTAGCTATTTCTCGGTGAACTACTACTCCTCGGCAGGGCATGGCTCAGCGACGGTTCACTGCTCCTCGACGAACTCCGGCTCCTCCACCGTTGCGTTGTCCGAGCGGTTACGCGCCAAACGGTCAACGATCATCGCGATGGCGCCATCGCCGGTCACATTCGCTGCCGTACCGAAGGAATCCAGCGCGATGTAGGTAGCGAACATCAACCCGATCTGGGCCTCGTTGAAGCCCAACATCGAACCCAACAAACCGGATGCGGCAGCGATCGCGCCACCGGGAACACCCGGGGCGGCGATCATCATGACACCCAACATCAAAACGAACGGCAAATACTGCCTGAACCCGGTGTCCACACCCGAAAGCATCATGACAGCCAACGAGAACAGAACGATCTTCACCATCGAACCCGAAAGGTGGATCGTTGCACACAACGGGATCACAAAGTTACACACCGGATCCGAAATCTTGTTCTTCTTAGCGGCTTCAATCGTGACCGGAATCGAGGCGGCACTCGAAGCCGTACCCAAAGCCGTCACATACGCCGACCGCATATTCCACAGCGAACGCAGCGGGCTGCGCCCCGCAACAGCACCAGCGATCAGATACTGAAGAACCAGAACCGCCAACGTCAAAACTAACGCGACCAAAGCAACCAGCAAGAAGTTTCTGACCACATCGCCCACAGCACCCGAAAGGGTCAGGTCCATGAAAATACCGAAAATGAACAACGGGAGACCAGGGATGATGATGTTGCGGATCAGCTTGTCCACAATCTTGCGGAAATCAATCGCCGCATCGAGCAAAGCATTCGACTTGATCGCCGTGAGCCCCAAACCCAGAATGAACGCCAAAACCAGCGCCGGCAAAACCTCAATAGCTGGCGGCAACACGATCTCCGGAACCACTGGCTCCTCGGAAGCCTGCTGAACAATCGCGAAATAAGGGTTGATGTCCGCGCTCGCCTCGCCGATCCTCGGGGCATCACCGCCCAAGAATAACGGGAACACCGAATGAGCCACCGCATAAGCCAACAAACCGGCAGCGATCGTGGAACCATAAGCGATCCCAGCCGTCATCCCCAAAAGCTTGCCCGCGCCACGACCCAACTCAGCGATCGCCGGTAACACCAGGCCCAGAATGATCAGAGGGATCGCGAACGTCAGAATCCCCGAAAACAGCGAGTTATACGTCATGAAAACCCGGGCAAGCCAGCCCGGCATAATCGAGGCCCGCTCAGCCCCCTCACCATAGGTCGGTAACGAAAACGCGATGCTCGCCGCAATAGCGAGCAACACCCACACCAGCAAAGGGATTCGACGCAACACAGACATGATTCCTTCTAACAATTGGAGCAACGAGCCGCCTGCGGTCAGCCTACTCACATTGATGCCGAATAGTCACAGATCTCCCACTGCGCCGCGGCTCGTGAAACACTTGAAGAAAACACCCATGACACCGTGGCAGTGAATCCTCTACCCAAGGTGTGAACCCTCTACTAAAGGAGAACCATGACTGAAGCGATGCTGGTGGGCGGCGTACGTACTCCCGTTGGACGCTACGGAGGTGCACTGTCCTCTGTCCGTCCCGACGATATGGCAGCCCTCGTCATCAAAGAAGCCATCGAGCGTGCAGGCATCGACCCAGAAGTAGTCGACGAAGTCATCCTCGGCAACGCCAACGGTGCAGGCGAAGAAAACCGCAACGTAGCCCGCATGGCATGGCTGCTCAACGGCTATCCAGACTCCGTGCCAGGCATCACCGTCAACCGCCTGTGCGCATCGGGCATGTCCGCGATCGCGATGGCAACCCAGATGATCAAAGCCGGCGACGCCGACATCGTGGTTGCCGGCGGTGTTGAATCGATGTCGCGCGCCCCATGGGTCATGGAGAAACCAGCCAAGGCTTTCGCAACCCCAGGCAAGGTCCACGACACCTCGATCGGCTGGCGCTTCCCGAACCCTAAGTTCCTCTCCGGTGAACTCTCCCGCGACGGCAAATTCACCTACTCCATGCCAGAAACCGCGGAAGAAGTTGCACGCCAGTACAACATCTCCCGCGAAGACGCAGACGTATTCGCCTCCGCATCCCACGAAAAAGCGCTCGCCGCAATCGAAGCCGGCCGATTCAAGGACGAAATCGTCCCGGTCTCCGTATTCGACCGTAAGGGCAATGAAACCGTCGTGGACACCGACGAAGGCCCACGCCCAGGCTCGACCCCAGAGGTGCTCGCCAAGCTGCGCCCAGTCGTCAAGGGCGGGGAAGTCGTTACCGCAGGTAACGCCTCGAGCCTAAACGACGGCGCATCCGCGATCATCGTCGCCTCCGAAGAAGCCGTCAAGAAATACGGTCTCAAGGCACGCGCACGCGTCGTATCCAACGCCGCCGCCGGCCTCGCGCCGGAAATCATGGGTATGGGTCCAGTCCCATCCACCCGCAAGGCACTCAAAAAAGCCGGCCTTGAGATTTCCGACCTTAAAGCAGTCGAAATCAACGAAGCCTTCGCAAGCCAGTCGCTGGCCTCGATCCGTGAACTCGGCCTCGATCCAGAGATCGTCAACCGCGACGGCGGCGCGATCGCACTCGGCCACCCACTCGGATCCTCCGGCGCGCGCATCGTCATCACCCTCCTGGGGCGCATGGACCGCGAACTCGGCGAAACCGAAGGCCGCAAACTCGGCCTAGCAACCCTGTGCATCGGCGTAGGCCAGGGGCAAGCGATCATCGTGGAGGCCGTCTAAACCATGAGCTTCGACGCAACGGGCTTCACGGCCCTTGAGATCACCGAAAGCGAAGACCGCGTTGTAGCACGCATGAATCGCCCAGAGGTTCTCAACGCGATCGACCAAACCATGGTCGACGAGTTCCATACCCTGTGCGGATACCTCGAACGCACCCCGAAGATCCTCATCATCACCGGGGTAGAAGCCAACGAAGAAACCGGCCAGAGGGGTATCTTCGCATCCGGTGCCGACATCGCCCAGCTACGCGAACGCCGCCGCGAAGACGCCCTCGCCGGCATCAACTCGCAGATCTTCTCCCGCATCCACCGGCTCCCGATGCCAGTGATCGCAGCGATCGACGGTTTCGCACTCGGCGGCGGCGCCGAACTCGCCTACGCGGCCGACTTCCGCATCGCGACCCCTAAAGTCAAGATGGGGCAGCCAGAAACCAACCTCGGCATCACCGCGGCGGCGGGTGCGCTGTGGCGGCTCAAAGAACTCGTGGGCGAACCAACCGCGCTCGAACTGATCCTCGCAGGCCGCATCCTCAACGCAGAGGAAGCGCTCGAGCTCAAGCTCGTGACCGAACTCCACGAACCATCCGAACTCATGGCTGGCGCCCACGCGCTCGCCGACCGCATCGGAAAGCAAGACCCGCTCGCGGTCCGGATCTCCAAGCGCGTGTTCACGATGCCGCGGGACGCCCACCCTGCCGTCGATGAGCTCGCCCAAGCGATCCTGTTCGAATCCCAAGCGAAGTTCGACCGCATGCAAGCGTTCCTTGATCGCAAGAAGAAGTAGACCGCAAAAGAAGTAGAAGGTTGCAACGTAGATGAGCGATTTTCCAGCACAAGTTGGTGTGATCGGTGGCGGCCGTATGGGGGCCGGCATCGCGCATGGTTTCTTGACCTCCGGCAGCGAGGTCATCGTCATCGAAGCGAATGACGATGCGGCCAAGGCGGCAACTGAACGCGTCGCTACCTCGGTCCAGAAGTCGATCGACCGCGGCCTGGACGGCAGCGTTGATGACTGGATGGCTAAGTTCAGCGTCTCCACGGACAAGGCTGACCTTGCAGGCCTCGAGCTCGTCGTTGAGGCTGTTCCGGAGATCTGGGATCTGAAGGTCCAGACTCTCCAGGACGCCGAGAAGAACATGGACGAGACCGCGGTTTTGGCCTCGAACACGTCCTCGCTCTCGATCGACGGGCTCGCTAAGGAACTGGTCCGCCCAGGCCGTTTCCTGGGCCTGCACTTCTTCAACCCCGTTCCAGCGTCCAAGCTGATCGAGGTTGTTGTAGGCCAGCAGACTGACGAAGAGCTCGTGGACGCGGCACGCGGCTGGACCGAAGGGCTCGGCAAGACCGCGGTTGTGGTCAAGGACGCCCCAGGTTTTGCGTCCTCGCGCCTCGGTGTCGCCTTAGCGCTCGAAGCGATGCGCATGGTCGAGGCCGGCGTGGCATCCGCCGAGGACATCGACAACGCGATGGTGCTCGGCTACGGGCACGCATCCGGCCCGCTCAAGACCACCGACATCGTGGGCCTGGACGTGCGGCTTGGTATCGCCGAATACCTCGAAGAAACCCTAGGCGAGCGTTTCGCTCCGCCGCAGATCATGCGTGACATGGTTGAGCGCGGTGAACTCGGCATGAAGTCCGGCAAGGGCTTCTACGACTGGGGCAAGAAATAAACGAACGCTCTCGGCTGGCACGTGAGGCACGTGTTAGCTACTAACTGATCAACGATGCGGGTCCGGTAGTAACCGGGCCCGCATCGTTGATTAACGGCGCTGTGACGGTGCGTTTGCGCCGCCAAAGAAGTTTCGCCTTGTGAGTGATCTGCGACTCATGCGCTGGTAGTCTGGTAAGGAAAACTGACCGATCGTTCAGGAAAGGGATGTTGCATCCTTATGAGCACTTCCACGGTGACCGACGTTCTGCCAAGTTACGCGTGCGACGAATGGTGGACCCCGGCTGCTGAAGCCAAAGCAACCCCGGTATATGATGCATCGACCGGTGAGGCTATTGGCTCCGTCTCCGCAGAGGGCCTCGACCTTGAAGCCATGATCAACCATGCCCGCACAGTGGGGCAGAAGAACCTCTCCGAGCTGACGCTGCACGAACGTGCACTGATTCTGAAGCAGCTCGCCCAGTACCTTCAGGCCAACCGTGAAGAAATGGACCGCCTGAACCTCACGACGGGTGCCACCGCTCGTGACGGCATGATCGATATCGACGGCGGTATCGGTACGCTCTACACGTTCTCATCCAAAGGCCGCCGCGAGCTCCCGAACTCGAACGTGATCGAAGAAGGCCCCGTCGAGGTCCTCTCGCGTGACGGCTCCTTCCTTGGTACCCACATCATGCAGGCCCTGCCGGGCGTGGTGGTGCAGATCAACGCGTTCAACTTCCCGGTGTGGGGCTTCCTTGAGAAGTTCGCTCCGGCCTTCGTTGCGGGCATGCCGACCATCGTGAAGCCAGCAACCCCGTCGGCTCAGCTGACCGTTGAGGTCGTGCGCCAGATGATCAACTCTGGCCTGCTCCCGAAGGGCTCGCTCCAGCTCATCACGGGATCGGCACGCACCGTGATCGATCACCTCGACTACCGCGACATCGTCGCGTTCACGGGCTCGGCCAGCACCGCCCACGCGTTGCGTGAACACCCGAATGTGACCCGCGGCGGCGTCCGCTTCACCGCGGAAACTGACTCGCTCAACGCAGCGATCCTCGGCACTGACGCGACCGAAGGCTCCCCTGAGTTTGAGGCTTTCGTCAAGGCCGTTGCCGTTGAGATGACCGCTAAGGCCGGCCAGAAGTGCACCGCTGTACGCCGCATCTTCGTTCCGAAGGGCCTCAAGGGCGCAGTTGTGAAGGCGCTTGGCGCTGAGCTGGATAAGCGCGGCAAGGTCGGCGATCCGCGCGTTGAGGAAACCCGCATGGGTGCCCTGGTTTCGATGGATCAGCTCAAGGACGTCCGTGGCGCGGTCCAGAAGCTCATCGACGCCGGCGCGAAGGTCGCCTACGGAACCCCGGAAAGCGCTGACGATGCGTTGGTTGCCGAAGGCGGCAAGGTTGAGGACGGCGCGTTCATGTCGCCAGTCATCCTCGACTTCGAGGACGCCGAGACCCCTGAGCTCCACTCGGTTGAGGCTTTCGGCCCGGTCTCCTCGATCGCCGAATACGAAGACGCAGCTTCCGCGGTACGTTTGGCCGCGATGGGCGAGGGCTCCCTGGTCGCGACCGTGTGCTCGAACGACCCGGAGATCGTCGCCGAGGTTTCCAAGGGCATCGCTGGCCACCACGGCCGTGTGCACGTGCTCAACCGTGACACGATGAAGACCTCGACCGGCCACGGCTCTCCGGTTCCACACTTGATCCACGGCGGCCCGGGCCGCGCTGGTGGCGGCGAAGAGCTCGGTGGCGTGCGCGCTATCAAGCACCACATGTCCCGCACCGCACTGCAGGGATCCCCAGACATGCTGACCGCCGTGACCGGCGTGTGGCACACCGGGGCGGAACAGCGCCTGGCTGGCGACCCAGAGTTCGGCGGCTCGGACAAGTACCGCCACCCATTCCGCATCCCGCTCAACGAACTTCGTGTGGGGGATGGCTTCGCATCCGGTCTGCGTAAGGCAACCCGCCAGGAGATCACCGACTTCGCGAACACGACCGGTGACACCTTCTACGCGCACACCAACGACGAGGCAGCGGAAGCCAACCCGTTCTTCCCGGGCATCGTCGCTCACGGCTACCTCTTGGTCTCTTGGGCGGCGGGCCTGTTCGTGGAGCCTAAGCCGGGCCCAGTGCTGGCTAACTACGGCCTCGAGAACCTCCGCTTCATCACCCCGGTGGGCATCGATGACTCGGTGCGTGTGACCCTGACCGCCAAGCGCATCACCCCACGCGTGACCGACGAATACGGCGAGGTCGCATGGGATGCCGTGCTACACAACCAGAACGGTGACATCGTGGCAACCTACGATGTGCTGACCCTGGTCGAGAAGGAAAACACGACCTATAAAGACTGGAAGTAACCTTCCATAGACACACGTAAGGGGCGTGCCAGCCAGCTAGCTGGCACGCCCCTTCAACGTTCAAGTCCGCTTAGTAGGCACCGTGGCTTTGCCGCTTAGTAGGCGCGACGGCTTCGCCGCTTAGTAAGCCTTGTGGCGCTGCGGGACCTTGAGGTGGATCAGCGCGAACTGCCCGCCTTCAACGGTTTCCACGGCGTTCTTGACGGCCTCTGGGAGCTGGTCGTTGGTTTCAACGAGGAACCCCTTACCGCCGAAAGCATCCGCCATTTTCGCGAAGTTCGGGTTCTTCAACTGGGTACCGGATACACGCTCTGGGTATTGGCGTTCCTGGTGGGTGCGGATGGTGCCGTATTCGGCGTTGTCCATCACCACCACGAGGATCGCGGCGTTGTACTGGGCGGCAGTTGCGAGCTCTTGGCCGTTCATGAGGAACTCGCCGTCACCTGCGATGGTCACGACGAAACGCTCTGGTTTATCCAGTTTGGCGGCCACCGCGGACGGGATCGAATACCCCATCGAGCCGTTGCGTGCGGAGATCATCGCGGTATAGAACTCGGTAGGGAAGTAGCGGTGCGCCCAGTTGGTGTGCTCGCCAGCGCCGAGGGTCACCATAGCGTTCTCCGGCAGTGCAGGGACCAGGTGCGCCATGAGGGCATCCATCGTGGCTTGTTCGTTGCGGGTCGAGGCCTCTGGAAGGGTAGCGAACTTCTCTTGTTCGCCGCGCATGCGCTGGGTGAACGCCTTCCATTCAGGCTTCACATCCAGATCCATGCGGACGAGGTCGCGCACGAACGTGTCTGGCTTAGCGACGATCTGGTGGGTCACTGGGCCGGAGCGGCCGCGCAGCGACGGGTCGATTGAGACGATGAAGTTCTTCTGCTCCCAATTCTGGCGGATGTTGAACCCGTCAGTGATGACGTCGCCCGGCACGGTTCCGACGAACACGAGCAGGTCGGTCTCTTCGAGGAGGTCATAGGTGGGGCGTGGACGTCCGTAGCCGATCGGGCCAACATAGGACGGGGAAGAGAACGGCACGAGGCCTTCGCAGCGCCATTCAGCGGCCGCTGCGAGCTGGTGGTCTTCAAGCCATGCGGTGAAGGTCTTAGCGCCTTCCTCGCTCCAGTCGTTACCGCCGAACACGAACAGCGGCTTCTCCGATTCCAGCAGCGCGGACTTCAGCGACTTCCAGTCCTCAACCGTCATACCTCCGGTTGCCACCGGGATCGGTGGGTGCACCGGAACGGAGACTTTCTCGCGGATCACGTCTTCCGGAAGACCAACGACGACCGGGCCGGGTCGGCCAGAAACCGCGGCGAACATCGCCTCGGCTACGATCTCCGAGGCACGCTCCGGGTGGTCGAGGACCATGACGCGCTTGGCGCCGGTACCGAACCACGCCTTAGGGTCGAATTCCTGGAACGCTTCGCGGTCCCGGTGCTGGAACGGGATCAAACCAACGAACAATACGAGCGGGGTCGAGTCCTGCCATGCGGTATGCAGGCCGACGTGTGCGTTAGCTGCGCCCGGCCCGCGGGTCACCATCGCGACACCGGGGACCTGGTTGAGCTTGCCTTCCGCCTCAGCCATGTAGGTTGCCCCACCCTCGTGGCGGCACACGATGCTTTCGATGCCGGAGTTGTAGAGCCCGTCGAGCACATCGAGGTAGCTTTCACCCGGGACCACGTAGGTGCGTTCTACACCGTGGGCCTTGAGCGATTCGACGATGAGGTGGCCAGCAGATTGCTCAACTGCCTGCGGCTTGGACATAGAGACCTCCCACTAGGTGTTCCTGCCACCGGCCCACATGGCACAGGTGGTTCTTGCGTTACAGACACTTTTGCAGGTTTTGAGGCAAAAAGGTGAAATCGTGTCTTGTGTGACGAGGTTTAACTTGTAGAGATTTCTAATCGTGCAATAAATATTGCCAACAAGCCGCGCTACAGGAACAAGCTAGGTCGTGAGAGCAGGCCATGCTGCAGAGACCGACTAGCGGCGAAGGCCGCTTTAGTCTTCGTCGTCTTCGTCTTCCGGCTGCGGGAGGGGTTCTGGGGTTGGGCGGAACCACATGAGCCACGCATAGATCGCGCTGATGGTCACCAAGACCATACCGAACAGTTGGCTCAGCAGCGGCTGCGGCCCACCGGTCAGGTGTGGCAGCAGTGCGGAGGCCACGGTCATGCCGATGCCGCCGATCGCGGTGAGCGACCACGCCCATCGTGATCCGAAAGCGACACCGAGCAAGCCCGCCATGATGAGGGCGTTGAGACCAAAGTTCAGCCACGCGATGTGCATGGTTTCGGAGAAGATCAGTTGCGGATAGGCAAGGTCTGGGCCGAACTGCAGAAGCGCTACCACGCCCGTGTAGATGAGCAGCATGATCGCGCCCATAATCGAGAAGTTCGCGACCGGTACCGAGCGGGTGAACTTACCTGCCAGCGGATGCTTAGCCCACAAAGCAAGACCCACCGCGCCAACGGCGAACAGCGGCACCGCGCCGAGCAAGAGCATCCAGTTGGCGCTACCCGGGTAGAGGGCCACCGAGATGAAACCGAAGAACGTTCCGAGCATGCTGAACCACCAACCGAGTTCGTTGCGGTGAGCAAGCATGAGGTTGCCGATCGCGACGAAGACGAGGAAACCGATGTTCAGCAGGGTCAAGTTGGAGGACACGCTACCGGCGGGCGCGCCGGAAAGCTCAGAAATCAGGTGATCCACAAGGGTCCATTCTATCGAGTGGGCTATTGCAGGGTTGGACGGGAGGTTTCGAGGCCTTCGAATAGCAGTGAGATAACGCCGCGTTTGGCGCTTTCGGTGGACATCGAGTCATCCACACGCAGCCATTCCACGAGCGAGTTGATGGTACCGAACATGTAGCGGGCAACGTTGCCGGGGTTCAGGTCGCCTCGGATGCTGCCTTCGGCGATGGCTTGCTCGACGATGGTTGCGGTGAGCCGGTCGAGCTTGCGGCGGCGCTGCATCGCTGCGACTTCGATCTCGGAATTGCCGCGCAACCGTAGCAGGAGCAGGACGTAGGGGCGGCGCTCGATGAGGACCTCGATGGTTTCGGCCATGAGCGCTCGCAGCGTCGCTAGCGCTGTGGGTTCGGGGTTGGCCAGATGCTGCTGGAACGCTTCTTCGAGCGGATCGAGCGCGGCGTCGAGGGCTTGGCGGAGGATGTCGAGTTTGGATGGCACGTGGTGGTAGATCGCTGACTTGGAGATGCCGAGCCGTTCGGCGAGCATCCCCATGCTGGTTGCGTCGTAGCCGTGTTTGGTGAACATGTCGACGCATATGCGCAGCACCGTTGCGGTGTCGTAGCCGGGGCGTCCGCGGCGCGCGCCGGTTCCCGCCGCTGGCTCTGAAGGGAGTTCGGAGCGGGGGTCAGAGCGGGGGTCAGTTCCGGGGGTGCTCGTCATATGTGTGCTGTCCTTGATCTTTAGCCCGTGTGGGTGGTAGCCGTGGGCTTTAAGCGTGTTGGGGTGGCTTCCGTCGTTGGAACGGAAGCCACCCCTCCTCTGTGACCTACCTTAGCGGGTAGGGCAGGGTTTTACTGGTTGCGCAGGTCGTAGATGCGCTTGAGCTTACCCATCGAACGTTCCAGGGTGGCTGGATCGACGACGTCGATGCGGCAGGAAGACCCGATGTGGATCTTGATGAGCCGCTGCAGTTCCTTGCCGGCTTCCTCGGCGCGGTCGCTCGTACAGTCGTCGCGGCGTTCGACCTTGACGGTGAGTTCGTCCATGCGCTTTGGTCGGGTGATCTCGAGCTGGAAGTGAGGGGAGAGGCCCTCGACCTTGAAGATGAGCTCTTCGATCTGGGACGGGAACAGGTTCACACCGCGCAGGATGATCATGTCGTCGGAGCGGCCGGAGATGCGGCCGATGCGGCGGTGGCCTTCGCGTGCGGTACCCGGCAGCAGACGTGTGAGGTCGTGCGTGCGGTAGCGGATGACCGGGAGGGCCTCCTTGGTGAGGGTCGTGAAGACGAGTTCGCCTTCTTCGCCGTCTGCGAGCTGGCGGCGCTCATCGAATGGGTCGATGATTTCTGGGGCGAAGTGGTCTTCCCAAATGTGGGAGCCGTCCTGCAGTTCGTAGTTTTCGCCGGCGACGCCTGGGCCCATGACTTCGGAGAGGCCGTAGATGTCGGATGCCTTGAGATCGAACATGTCCTCAAGCTCGTCGCGCATTTCCTGGGTCCACGGCTCAGCGCCGAGGATCGCGTAGCGCAGCGAGGTTTTGCGTGGGTCGAGGCCCTTCTTCTGCATCGCGTCACCGATGGTCAGCAGGTAGGTTGGGGTCGATGCGATCGCGTCTGGCTTGAAGTCTTCGATCAGGGTGATCTGCTTGTCGGTCTGGCCGCCAGACATAGGGATGACGGTTGCGCCGACCGCTTCGATCGCGGCGTGTGCGCCGAGGCCGCCGGTGAACAGGCCATAGCCGTAGGCGTTGTGGACCTTCATGCCTGGGCGGACACCAGCCATACGGAAGCAGCGTGCACCCAGGCGTGCCCACGTGTCGAGGTCGTTCTTGGTGTAGCCGACCACGGTTGCTCGGCCGGTGGTTCCGGAGGAGGCGTGGATGCGGGAGACTTGCTCCATCGGTACAGCGAACATACCGAACGGGTAGGTGATGCGGAGGTCTTCCTTGGTTGTGTACGGGAACTTCGCGAGGTCGGACAGTTCCTTGAAGTCGTCAGGGTGTACGCCCTGGTCATCGAACTTCTTGGTGTACAGCGGAACGTTTTCGTACGCGTACTTGAGGATCTTGGCGGTGCGTTCGGTCTGGAGTTCGCGGATCTGATCCGCGCTCATTTTCTCTTCTGGGTCCAGCTGACCCTGATCGGAGAGAGCGATCTTTGACATGGTGTCCTCCTGGCGGGGAGATAGGGGCGTCTTCTAGGTCTGTAAAAGTCTGTGGTGGGGCGGGCTGGCGCGGGTTGGTTAGCGCACGGTTGGTGGGGCTGCGTTGATGGTGCGGGAGCGGCCCCGGAACTCGAGGATGGTTTCGGTTGAACCGTCGGCACGCTGTTGGGTCACGGTGATGTCGTAGAGCCCGGAGCGGCCGGCTTGGTTCACGACGCGGGCGACGGCTCGCAGCGGGAGGTCGGGTAAGCCTGGCTTGAGGAAGTTCACGTCAACACCCTGGGCGACGGTGTAGCTGGTTTCGGAGCCTGCTGGTTCGTTGCAGGCCATAGCGAACGCGACGTCGGCGAAGGTGAAGAGCATTCCGCCTTGAACGATGCCGAAACCGTTGAGCATCTCTTTGCGGGGCGTCATCTCGACTTCTGCGTAGCCGGGCTCAACTTTGATTGGCTCGATCCCCATCCAGTGGGTGCAGTGATCGAATTCGAGGATCTTGTGGTGCTTAGCCAGACGCGAGCCGAGCTCGGTGTTCGTTTCTGTCATCGACGCACTCTTTCACATCGGTATACATTCAAGCGCTGGTTCGGCAACGCTGGATGTTGGATCGGTGTACGGAATCGGTGTGCGCCGGCGGGCGGCGCGTAGGCTATCCCGGCCGTGTTCGGGGTGGGTTTAAGGCAAGCTCATTCATCCAGCCTGAACGAACGGTCGGTTATTCGATCTTAAGACTGGCCCGGCAACGTGTCAAAAATCACGTTGCCGGGCCAGACATATATCAGCGGGCTGAGCTCACTTGGCGCGCATCGTGCCTATTGCGTGATGCCGATCGCGCTGAGCATGAACGCGTACTCCCACGAACGGTCCTTCCACAGCTCGTAACGCCCGGAGGCCCCACCGTGTCCACCGTGCATTTCACACGTGAATAGCACTGGCTTGTCGGAGGTCGTGTGCTCGCGCAAACGCTGAACCCACTTGGCTGGCTCAACGTAGAGAACGCGCGTGTCATGCAGCGATGTGCGGGCCGCGATGAGCGGGTAGTCCTGCTTCGTAATGTTCTCGTAAGGGGAGTAGCCGAGCATGTAGCGGTAGACCTCTTCGTCCTCGATCGGGTTGCCCCACTCTTCCCATTCGAGTGCTGAAAGAGGAAGGTCTGGGTCCAGGATCGAGGTCAGCGGGTCAACGAACGGAACCGCTGCCAAGACCGCCTGGTAGAGCTCCGGCGCCTGGTTCAGCACAGCCCCCATGAGTAGGCCGCCCGCCGAACCGCCGAATGCGGCGATGCGCTTTGGATCAGCCCATCCGGCCTCGATGAGCCAGCGGGTCGCGTCCACGAAGTCATTGAAGGAGTTCTCCTTCTTGAGCTTCTTGCCATCGAGGTACCAGTGCCGGCCGCGCTCGCCGCCGCCGCGGATGTGCGCGGTCACGAACACGACGCCGCGGTCCAACAGGCTCGGGACCATGTAGCCGAAGCGGGGGTCGTTCGAGATTTCGTAGGAGCCGTAGCCGTACACGATCGTCGGAGCCGTGCCGTCAGCTTTCACATCGCGGCGCCGCAAGACCGTGAGCGGGATCTGCTCGCCATCGCGGGCGGTGGCCCACTCGCGGGTCGCAACATAGTCTTCCGGTGAGTAGTTGTTGACCGGCCCGGTGTGCAGAAGCCGGCATTCGCGAGTGGCTGGGTCCGCATCGTAGGTCTGATTTGGGGTGGTGTCGCTTGCCTTCTGCAAGCGGATCACGGGTGCTTCGAAGCTGTTCGAGCTCGCTTCGACCGCAACCGGGGCATCGCCCGCGTCTTCAATAAGCGGCTCCCAGAACTCCAGCTCTGTACCAGAGGCGAGAGCTTCATCGCTGAGCGCGGTCAGCGGGAAGATGCGGATGCGTGGGGTCGTCTCAGCGCGGACCGAAAGCACAGCGTGGGTGCTGGTTGTTTCTAGACTGTTGAGCTTGGTCTCGGGGTGCTCGGCGATCACCGGACGCCACGTGGAGCGGTCCGTGACCGTTGCGAGGTCCGCGATGTCGAGGCGGCCGTTCGGAGCCTCCGCATCGTGGAGGATGAGGGCCTGGCGGCGGCCATCGACCGTCACCGGGGCCACGCTGTTGAGGATGCGCTCTTCGCGTGAAACCAGAAGACGCGGCTCGGTTCCAGCCTCCATGCCTTCCCAGATCCAGGTCTCAGCGTATTCGGAGTTACCGGCTACGATCACGAGGTCCTGCTCATCATCGCTCGGTGCCGCACCGAGCCACATCTGGGCGTCATCCTCTTGATACAAGACCGTGTCTTCGGCCGTATCCGTGCCGATCGTGTGGACCTTGATCTGGTGCGGGCGCCACGTCTCATCCACCACCGTGTAGACGATGCGTTGCCCGTCCGGGGTGAAAACCGGCTCATAGAACGCGCCCTCGATGCGGTCGGCAAGCAACTGCCCCGTCGTGAGGTCCTTAACAAACACAGTAAAGCGTTCATCGCCTGTGAAGTCCGCGGCATAAACCAGCTTGGTGCCGTCGAGGGACACATCGAGCCCGCCAAGCGCGAAGAACGTGTGGCCTTCGGCGAGCGCGTTGCCGTCCACGAGGATCTCTTCGCCCTCGACTGGCTCGCCTGGCTTGAGGGCTGGCGGAGTCCAGTCCGCGGCTAGGTTCCCGGTGTCCGCGGCCTTGACGCGTGCGTGGATCGGATACGCCGATCCCTCAACCGTCCGAGCGTAGTACCACCAGCCGCGCGAACGCTTCGGGACCGCAACATCCGTCTGTACGACGCGTGCCGCGATCTCTTCATAGATTGCGTCTCGCAGAGGCTTCTGCGCAGCGGTGACGGCATCGGCGTATGCGTTCTCAGCCTCGAGATGCTCGATGACCTTAGGGTCTTCCGAGTTCCGCAACCATTCGTATTCATCCGTGCGAGTATGGCCGTGATGCGTGACCGAAACGGGCCGCTTCTCAGCTACAGGTGGCTGCGAAGCGCTTTCCGTTGCAGCGGTGGCTTCCGGCGCGGTGGTGGCTTCCGGCGTAGAAGATTCAGAATTCGTAGTCATAGGACTTATCTAATAAAGAAGCCCTCGCAAGCGTCAACCAACTCCGCTCACGGCATAGCGCGCGGCTACACGAGAGTCAGGAGACCCACGATGCATGAAGCCGAGAGCGCAACCACGCCCACAGCCCCGCCGATGAGTGCACGCTTGCGCCGCCGCCTACCCTGCGCGGCGTGCGCGCGGGCGGCAACGACCGCATCGGGCGCTGGGCCCTTCAACCGCGGGGCGCGGGCGAAGACCTTATCCAGGTCCTCGCGCAACTGGCCATGGAAGGCCTCCGGAGAGCACACAACAGGCCGCATCGCAGCATCGAACCACGTATGCGGGCCAGACTCATCCTCGATCACAGCACCCGGGAGTTTGATGGACAAACCGTGCAACGACTCAACCTCAGACGTACTGCCGGGCTCCATGCGGGCCACCGCGAACGTGTCCTCGCCGATGGTCGCGAGCACATCCGTGTCCCATCCCCGGTATTCAGTAGGGAACTCGTCGATGTGCAGCGGCGGCACAATCCACTCTAAAGACCCGACCCGCCACTCTAAAGACCTGACCCAGTCCCGGCCTTCCGGGGCAGTGGTGCTACTGAACGGCAGATGGACGGTCTTGCGAGCCATCCCCACAACCTTCGCAACAGCATCCGCGTTGACTACTGGCTCAAACGGCCGCGAACTGAACGCCCGCTCAGGTGAGAAAGGCGGGCCGGAGAACGCACCGCGCTCGCCGGCGGCTGCGGTGGCCCCGGTGTGCCCGGCTTCGGCGGCCCCGGTGTGCACGGCTGCGGCTTCGGCGGCTAGGTCCTCGGATGGATTCGCGAAGGCGTGCTCAAGCAGTGCGGCGCGTTCCGCATCCGCTACCGGGGCGGGCGTGAGTGCGGTGACGCCGAGGGTGTCGCCGAGCGCGGTGAGTTCGAATTCGGCCTGGCCCGTGGCCTGTTGTGCTAGATGGGCGTTGAGCTGGGTGCGGATCACGTGGGCGGCGGCGAACCCGGTCTCGGAGTGGGGTAGTAGCGCTGTGAATGCTACCTTCGTGGGTTTCATCGCGAATAGCCCTGCCCGCTGGAGGTTTCCAGAAGTGCTAGTCGTACTGGATCCGCCGCGCAAAACCGACCCCGTAGCCGCATCATCTGCATGGGTGGTGGCGGGGCTGCTGAGGCTCACGAGGTTGTGCTCCTCGGGCGCATCGTGTCCCGTGAACGTGCACAGGCGAGCGACGCCGGGGCCGAAAAGTTCGGTCACCACGGAGGTTGACGGGGCGGTGCCCCGTTGCGGTTCGACGACCGGGAGGGCCTGCACCGTCCATTCCGTGAAGCCCGTGCGGATCGTTGCATCGGCGACCCAGTGCTGCGGGCAATGATGCGTGAGCGAGACCTGCTGAAGGGTAGCCTCGGTTGCGGCCTCGACCTCAGCATCTCCGGAAGCTAACCGAACGAGCCGTGCCCAAGCTGTCTCCACCTCCGATGCTGGCCCCGTGAAAGAGACGCGGTTATGCGTCGCGTGCACATCGACGTGCACATCGACCTGCGCATCGGCCTTGCCGGCAATGCACCAGGAGGCAATCGCGATCAAATTGTTGCAAAGCGAATCTTGCTCCTGGACCCGATAATGCGCAGAACCACGAGCGAACCACACGGAAGCTTGAATATTACGAGGCTCGATGACGCAAGAATTGCTAGCAGGCGTTAAGAGCCACCCTCCATGCAGTGCTGCATCCCACGGATTTCCTGGCATCGGACCTCTTCTCTCGAGCCTCAATACGGTGTCAAATCGACCGACAATGGACGGCTAGAAAACCGGTATAACCATCATCTCAAGTGGATTGAGAGCCTCAGAGCCGCTAGGCTTGCATCCTTGTGACCTTCCTCACCCACGGGTGAATGCCGTTGGTTCGTCATCGCCTCGGGTGTAGGGCCGCCGCGCTTTAGCGACGGATCGAACTTGAGACAAAAGAAACGGACCCGATATGAGTTACTCGCACTCTTATGCAACCGGGGCACAGAGTCAGGAAGGCAAGCTCCCGCTGACGCGGATGACCATCTGGGCGATGCTTGTCGCTCTAGTAGCAGCCATCCTGGTGCCAGCCGCAACAGCTCGCGCCGCCACTGGACTCCAGCCATCGGCAACCGTGCCGGCCACCGCATCGCCTGCTGAAAAACAAGGCGAAGACTCCGTGGAAGGCAAGACCTTCACGATTGCAACCGACACCACCTTCGCGCCATTCGTGTTCCGCGAACCAGGAACCGGCGAGATGATCGGTATCGACATGGAGCTGCTGGATGCGATCGCTCAAGACCAAGGCTTCAAAGTCAATCTCAAATCGCTTGGTTTCCAGGCCGCGGTCTCATCTCTGACCTCCGGCCAGGCCGACGGCGTCATCGCCGGTATGGGTGTCACGGACGAACGTAAGAAGATCTTCGACTTCTCGGATGCTTACTACGAGTCCGGCTCTGTGATGGCGATCAATGAAGACGATGACGAAACCAAGGGGTATGAAGACCTCAAAGGTAAGACCGTTGTCGCCAAGGGCGGCTCCGAAGGTGAACGCGCCGCCAAGAAGCTCGCTAAAGAATACGGCTTCAAAATCAAGCCTCTCGACCAGTCCGCCGCGATGGTCCAGTCCGTCAAGAACGGCTCCGCAGTAGGTGTCTTCGATGACGACCCGGTGCTGCGTTACGGCATCACCCAGGGCTCCGGCCTGAAAATCGTGACCCCAAAGATCCCAGGCGGCGACTACGCTTTCGCGGTCAAGAAAGGTCAGAATCAGGACCTGCTGAAGGCCTTCAACCGCGGCCTTGCCAACCTCAAGGCTTCTGGCGAATACCAGAAGATCATGAGCAAGTACCTCGACCCACAGGAAGCTGAAAACGCCGGCAACATCATCGGCCTGCTCAAGCAGTCCTGGCCAGCGCTTCAGAAGGGCCTCATCAACACCCTGGTCATCACCGGCGTCTCGTTTGTGATCGCGATGGTGCTGGGCCTCATCTTCGGGTTCATGCGCATCTCCGGCAGTATCGTGCTACGCGGCATCGCACGCGCCTACGTCGCGATCTTCCGCGGAACCCCGCTGCTTGTGTGGGCGTTCCTGTTCTACTTCGGTGTGCCACAGCTCTTCGACGTCAAGGGCGACGTCTTCGTTGCCGGTGTCGCAACGCTGGCCCTCAACGCGGGCGCCTACCTCACAGAGATTGTTCGCGGTGGCCTCCAAGCCGTGGACCCAGGCCAGATGGAAGCTGCGCGTTCCCTCGGCATGGGATGGGGTAAGTCGATGCGCCGGGTCGTAGTCCCGCAGGCAGTCAAGATCTCGACCCCATCGATCATCAACCAGTTCGTGATCACGCTCAAAGACTCCTCGCTGCTACTGACCATCGGTTTCGCAGAACTGCTCTACCAGGCGCAACAGATCTACGCAGCGAACTACCGCGTGACCGAAACCCTCATCATCGTCGGCATTATGTACTTTGTGGTCATCACCATCCTCACGTGGATTGCTGACCTCGTGGATAAGAAGGTGAACAAGTGAGTACCCAATCACACGGCAATGAAGCAACCGAGAAAAAAGTAGACGAGGCAGCCGCGCAGGATGCAGCGGCACAGGATGCGGCGGCGGAGGCAGCCGCGCTGGAGCCAACTGTGTCCGATGCGGCGGCCGAAACCGTCATCGAGGTCACCGACCTGCGCAAAGCCTTCGGCAAGAACGAAGTGCTTAAGGGGATGAACCTCAACGTCAAGCGCGGCGAAGTCATCTCGATGATCGGCCCATCGGGTTCCGGTAAGTCCACGTTCCTGCGTTGCCTCAACCGGCTTGAGGAAACCACGGGCGGGACCGTCAAGGTGCTCGGTCGAGACATCACCAGCCCCAAGGTCAACATCAACAAGGTTCGTCAGAACATCGGTATGGTGTTCCAGCACTTCAACCTGTTCCCGAACATGACAGTTGAAGAGAACGTGATGCTCGCCCCGGTTGAGCTGGGACGAGTGAATAAGCAGGAGGGTCGCAAAAAAGCCGCGGCACTGCTTGAGCGCGTAGGGCTTGGGGACAAAGCGAAGGCCCGCCCGCAGGAACTCTCCGGTGGCCAGAAGCAGCGCGTAGCGATCGCCCGCGCGCTCGCTATGGAACCGCAGATCATGTTGTTCGACGAAGCGACCAGCGCACTCGACCCTGAAATGGTCGGGGAAGTGCTCCAGGTGATCCGCGAACTCGCGCAAGAAGGCATGACCATGATCCTGGTGACCCACGAGATGGGCTTCGCCCGCGAAGTCTCCGACCGCGTGCTCTTCCTCTCCGACGGCGTCATTTGCGAAGAAGGCCCGCCAGAGGAGCTGTTCGGTAACCCGCAACAGGAACGCACCCAGAGCTTCCTCGCCAAGGTCCTCTAACAAGGTCCGCGACAAGCGGCCCACATGACGATGCGGTGGCCGGCACACCTAGCGTGTGCCGGCCACCGCATCGTTGTTTATAAGGCCACCGCATGGTTTACAAGGCCCACGCTAGGCGGCGATTATTAACAGTGTTAGCACCGCCTGAGCACAGCGAAATAACTTGCCTTGTGAGAGTGCTATCACATATCCTGAACGAACGGTCAGTAAATCTAACTGGCCCCTCATACCCTTATTCATCGGAAGCAGGAGCTGATCATGAGCACCACCGTGACCGAGCAAACCGGCCAGGACTTTGATCCGCAAGCCGAGTTTGAGGCCCTGATCGCACAAGACGGACGTGTAGAACCGCGCGACTGGATGCCCGAGGCCTACCGCAAGACGCTGGTGCGCCAGATCTCCCAGCACGCACACTCCGAAATCATCGGGATGCAGCCTGAAGGCAACTGGATTACCCGCGCACCAAGCCTCAAGCGCAAATCCATCCTGATCGCCAAGGTCCAGGACGAAGCCGGCCACGGCCTCTACCTGTACTCGGCAGCAGAAACCCTCGGTACTCCACGCGATGAGCTCGTTGAGCAGTTGCTCGACGGCACCGCGAAGTACTCCTCGATCTTCAACTATCCAGCCAAGTACTGGGGCGACATCGGCGCTATCGGCTGGCTCGTGGACGGCGCGGCGATCGCCAACCAGGTTCCACTGTGCCGCTGCTCCTACGCTCCATACGGCCGCGCGATGGTCCGCGTCTGCAAGGAAGAGTCCTTCCACCAGCGCCAGGGCTTCGAAGCCCTGCTTGCGCTCGCCCGCGGAACCGAAGAGCAGAAGCAGATGGCCCAGGACGCCATCAACCGCTTCTACGAGCCAGCACTGTGCATGTTCGGCCCACCAGATGCTGACTCGAAGCACTCCAAGCAGTCCATGGCCTGGAACATCAAGCGCTTCTCCAACGACGACCTGCGCCAGCGCTTCGTCGGCATGATCGCAGAACAGGTCAAGTTCCTGGGCCTAACCCTGCCAGACCCAGACCTGCACTACGACGAAGAAGCCGGCAAGTGGATCCACAAGGAACTCAACTGGGACGAGTTCTGGCGCGTCGTTAAGGGCGGTGGCCCAGCTAACGCCCAGCGCCTCGAGCACCGTCGCCAGGCACACGAGAACGGGGCCTGGGTACGTGAGGCCGCCGCAGCATACGCACGTAAGCAGCAGGAAAAAGTGAGGAAGGCAGCCTGATGAGCGCAGAGAACCCAACGAACGCAACCGGCGCATCGCTCGCAGACACCAACGAATGGCCTCTCTGGGAGGTCTTCGTCCGTTCGTCACGTGGCCTCTCCCACGTGCACGCCGGATCCCTGCACGCACCGGATGCCGATATGGCGGTCCGCAACGCACGCGACCTCTACACCCGCCGCAACGAAGGCGTATCCCTGTGGGTTGTTCAGTCCGACGACATCATTGCCTCGGACCCGCAGGACAAGGGCGCGTTCTTTGAATCGCCAAAGGGCAAGGACTACCGCCACGCCATGTACTACACCGAGTCTGAAGGGGTGAAGCACCTGTGAAGTCTGAGGAACTCGATGAGCAACTGGCTGGCTACGGCGACTCCGTCGCCTCCGCTACTCGCGTCACCCCAGGCCACGCTCTGCGCCCGGAAGACATCGCGTTCAAGGAAGCCCCAAGCTCCGAAGACGTCGCCGAATACGCGCTCTGGCTTGGCGATGATGCGCTTATCCTCTCGCAACGCCTGCAGAAGTGGGTCTCCAACGCCCCAGAAATGGAAGAGGACATCGCCCTAGCCAACATCGCGTTGGACCTGTTGGGCCATGCCCGCTCCTTCCTGACCTTCGCAGGTAAGTTCTGGGACAAGGACGAAGACGAGCTCGCATACTTCCGTGACGAAGACGACTTCCGTAACCTCGTCATGGTTGAACAACCCAACGGTCACTTCGGCGTGACCATCGCACGCCAGCTGCTGTTCTCGGTCTACCTTGAACTGCTGTACTCGCGGCTGGTGAACTCCGAAGACGAGCTGATCGCGGCGATCGCTGATAAGTCCCTGCGCGAAGTCCAGTACCACGTGGACCACGCCCAACAGTGGACCCTGCGCCTTGGCCTGGGAACCGAAGAATCACACGAGAAAATGGTCCACGCGTTCCGCGTACTGTGGCCACACGTCGAAGAGATCTTCATCGACCATCCACTGCAGGAACGCCTCGCCGAAAAGGGCATCGCCGTACTGCCATCAACCCTCCGCGAAGAGTGGGACACCCGTATCAAGGCCGTCCTCGAAGAAGCCTCGCTCGAGGTCCCAGAGGAGCCCGGTGCCCTGGTTGACGGCCGTTCCGGCAACCACTCTGAACACTTGGGCTACATCCTGATGGAAATGCAGGTGTTGGCCCGCCGACACCCAGGAGTTAAGTGGTGACAACTGATCGACGTAGCGCGCCGGCAACCGAGCAAGACACGGTAGCCGACAAGGACACGCTCTGGAACATCGCATCCAGCGTGAACGACCCGGAAATCCCGGTGCTCAGCATCCATGACCTCGGTATCCTGCGTGACGTTGAGCTCGACGGCGACACCGCCGTCGTGACCATCACGCCAACCTACTCCGGTTGCCCGGCCATGGATACGATCGCCGATGACCTGCGCCTCGCGTTCCGCGAAGCAGGCTATGCCGGCGCGCGCGTCGAACTCACGCTGAGCCCAGCGTGGACCACCGACTGGATGACCGAAGAAGGCAAGAAGAAACTCGCTGAATACGGTATCGCTCCACCAGCCGGGTTATCGAAAGATGGCGGCAAAGTGATGCTCGGGCTGAGCGTCAAATGCCCACGCTGCCACTCACTGAACACCCGCGAACTTACTCGTTTTGCTTCGACGGCATGCAAGGCGCTGTACCAGTGCAATGACTGCCACGAACCGTTCGACTACTTCAAGGTGCACTGACATGACTGAAGCTGCTTCCACTACACGTAAACGTGCCCGTTTTCATACGCTCAAGGTTTCTGAGATCCGCCGCCTGACGGCCAACGCTGTTGAAGTCACCTTCGATGTTCCAGAGGAAATCGCAGATGAGTTCGACTACGCGCCCGGCCAGTATGTAGCGTTGCGCGCCATGGTCCCGTCCTATGACGGCACCCCCGTCGAGCTGCGCCGCTCCTACTCGATCTCCCAGGCCCCTGTGCGCGGGGAGATCAAGGTGGGTATCAAGAAGGACCAGGGCGGCCTGTTCTCTACGTGGGCCAACGAAACACTGGCTGTGGGTGACGAAATTGACGTCATGAGCCCGCAGGGTACGTTCGTGTCCAAGAAGGATCTGGTCCGTCCAGGCGAGGCCCAGCACCTTGTAGCGATCGCGGCGGGCTCCGGCATCACCCCTGTGATGGCTATTACCCGCTCGGTTTTGGAAGCAGACGACCGTTCCCAGGTTGACCTCGTGTACGCGAACCGTTCCTCCTCAGACGTGATGTTCGTTGAGGAACTGGCTGACCTGAAGGATAAATACCCGTCCCGCCTGGCGGTGCACCACGTGCTCTCCCGTGAACAGAGGATCTCGCCGCTACTGACCGGCCGCCTGGACCAGGAGAAGCTTGAACTGCTGCTCAACAAGGTTCTGCGCACCGACTTGGCAGACGAGTGGTTCTTGTGCGGCCCGATGGAACTGGTTCAGATGGTCCGCGACAACCTCGCAGAGCAGGGAGTCGAGGCCGAACGCGTCCGCTTCGAACTGTTCACGACCGGCCAGGTGGGCGACCCAACCGGCCAGCACGGCAAGCCAGTCAAGATCGAAGAAGGCGAGCCGACCCGTGAGATCGAGTTCCAGGTCGACGGCCTCAAAGGCACCGTGGAATCGCCGATCGAAGCGCGCGAAACGATCCTCAACGCGGCACTGCGTGCCCGCCCGGACGTCCCGTTCGCTTGCTCGGGTGGCGTGTGCGGTACGTGCCGCGCCAAGCTTGTCAGCGGCAACGTGGACATGGCCGAGAACTACGCGCTTGAACAAGACGAACTGGATGCCGGCTACATCCTGACCTGCCAGTCCGTCCCAACGACCGATAAGGTCGCCGTCGACTTCGACGCCTAATCAACCTAGACGGCCCGCCCACCCGGCGGGCCGTCCGCTTTCCACCCGTGTTTTCATAACCGAAAGGTCCACTACACGACATGTCGATGATTCGCACCGAGAGCAACCAGCAAGGTGTTCTCGAGATTGTTCTGGATGCCCCGAAGAAGCTGAACTCGATCGACGAGGCCGGTCTTGAAGAACTCAAGACCACGCTCGCCTCGGTCTCCGAGCAGGTCAGCTCCGGTTCGGTGCAGGCCGTGATCCTTCGCGGTGAGGGCCGCGCGTTCTGCGCAGGCCGCGACATTTCCCAGGTTGATCCGCTCAAAGACGACGTCAACCACTACCTGGGTGAGCTCACCGCCCCAGTCATGGACGCGATCCACGAGCTACAGGTCCCGACGTTCGCCGTCGTCACAGGCGCATGCCTCGGTGTTGGCTTGGGACTCGCGGCATCCTGCGACGTCGTCTACGTCGCTGAGGACGCGAAAATCGGTTCCCCGTTCGCTAACCTCGGTGCCTTGCTTGATTCGGGCGGCCACCACTTGTTCGTGACTCGCTTGGGCACGCATCGTGCCCTGGACCTGATCTACACGGGCGAGCTGATCTCCGGTGAGCAGGCCGTGCGCGAAGGCTTGTTCTCCCGGTCCTTGCCGGCCGATGAGGTGCTCGAATTCACGCGCAAGACCGCCGGGCGTGTGGCCCGGGGTGCGCTGGATTCCTACCGTGCATCCAAGCAGCTCGTGTTCCAGATCCGGGACGAAGACCTCGGCTTCAACGCATCCGTTGCCGAAGAGGCCCGCTTGCAGGAAGTTCTGCGCACCACCGATAACTACCAGGAAGGCTTCAAATCCTTCCAGGAGAAACGCAAGCCGGAGTTCAAGCCGACGCCGCCACGCGAGAGCTGGTAGCCAGCAAGGACGCTAGCTAGATACTTCGAGGCTCTGGCCGGAGCATGAGCTCTGGCCAGAGCCTCGGCGTTTAGCAGCGCCGGTGTTAGCCGCTGGTTGCGTCCGGGTCGGTTTCGTCCCAGTGGCGTTGGCTTGCCTCCAAGATGAGCTCGATGGCGCCCAACACCTGCTGCGCTTGTTCAGCGGTGAGGCTCGCGGCTACTTCAGCGGCCCATTCCGCTTGGGCGGCTTGCGCGGCTTGAACCGCGGCGCGGCCTTTCTTGGTTGGCGCCAAGAGAGAAGCGCGGGCGTGCTTAGGGTTGGTGCGGTAGGCCGCCAGCCCTAGCTTGACCGCATCGTCGGCTACGCGCTGGACGGACTGGCGCGTGAGCCCGAGCACCCGGGCGATCTGAGAGACAGTCGCTGGGGTCTGGGCCGCGGCGGAGATCACCTGCCAGCGGGCGGGAGTGAGGTCATTGTGGGAGGCCACAACCTCGGCGGAATACACGAACTCGGAGTGCGCTTGAGAGACAGCAGAAATGAGCGCCCCGAAATCTTCAGGGTTCATAGGCTGAGTGGTCATGTGGCGGGAGTCTCGGGTTCGTGGTCTTCGAAGATCAAGTGGGTTTGGGTGTCCATGACCTCAGGCATCGGCTGGAGCACCTCGAAAATAAATCGCCGCAGCGCCTCGTTATCGGCCGCGCGCACCAGAAGCATCACATCGAACGTTCCGCCCACGAGGGCCACATGGTGGACCTCCGGGATCTGGCGGAGCTGCTCTTGCAGGGTGCGCCACGAATGCTGACGCAACTTGAGGGATACGTAAGCGGAAGAGCGCAGACCCATCGCGGCATGGTTCACGGTTGCCGTATACCCGGTGATCACGCCGCGTTCACGCAGGCCTGCGATCCGTTGATACGCGTGCGCCCGTGAGATGTGCACATTGCTTGCGATAGCGGAAACCGAGGCCCGACCGTCTTTGAGCAGTTCGGAGACGATAGCTGCATCCACCGCGTCTAAAGCGGGAGCAAACGCTGGGTTTTTAGCCACTGCACACAGCTCCTTGAAGCACTAGACAAAATGACAACAACCGCCAAGTTGCGTAGACAAATTTCTGAGCACGCACTGCGGAGCGACAAATCCTCTGATCATTTTCGCACACATGGCGACGAAAAGCTCAAGCAGGCATCATATAGACCATGACTGATCATGTGAGCCAAACCACAAGCTCGGGGGCTGAGGTGACTCAGCCGCTCGATGAAACGCGCGTAGGGGACTCGGTCTCCCGCGCATCGGACTCCTTCGGTATTTCCGTTGAAGACTACCTTTTGCCCACGCGCGGCCGCGTCCAGATGGTGGACGAGCAGGGGCGGTTGCGCCCGGTAGAGGAACAAGGGATCGCCCCGGGCCACGAATACCCACTGCCGGATGGTGCCCGGTTGCTTGACGCGTATGAAAAGCTCGTCATCGGCCGCCGCATCAACGATCAGAACGCGGCCCTTGTGCGGCAGGGCCGGATGGCGGTCTATCCTTCCAGCCACGGCCAGGAAGCGTGCCAGGTTGCAGTCGCGGTAGCCCTTGAGGAGCGCGACTGGCTGTTCCCGACCTACCGTGACACGGTCGCCGTGATTTCTCGCGGCGTTGTCCCGGAGGAAGTCATGACGGGCTTCCGCGGTGAATGGCATCAGGGCTATAACCCGTATGACCACAACACCGCTGTTCAGTCCACCCCTCTCACAACCCAGCTGCTGCACGCCGTGGGTGTTGCTCACGCGGCACGCATGCGAGGTGAAGACACGGTCGTGATCGCGCTGTGCGGTGACGGCGCGACCTCGGAAGGTGATTTCCACGAGGCGCTGAACTTCGCGGCCGTGTACAACCTGCCTGTGATCTTCTTTGTCCAGAACAACGGTTACGCGATCTCGGTTCCGCTCTCACAACAGTCCGTAGCGCCGTCGCTTGCCCACAAGGCTGTCGGTTATGGCATGGCAGGGGAACGCGTGGACGGCAATGACCTCGCCGCTGTTTTGGCTGTGCTGGACCGTGCCGTCACGATCGCCCGCGAAGGCTCCGGCCCGCTGCTGATCGAGGCGGAGACCTACCGCATGCAGGCGCACACCAACGCCGATGATGACACGCGCTACCGCGAATCAGACGAGGTCCAGGAGTGGCTAGCGAAAGACCCCGTGGTCCGTATGGAAGCGTACCTGCGTAACGAGGGCCTGCTCGATGACGAAAAAGCCGAGCAGATCAAGGCTCACGCCGAGCAGGTAGCCAAAGAGCTTCGCGACGCGATGAACCGCGAGATCACACCTGACCCGAAGGATCTCTTCACATACGTCTACGTTGAGCAGACCCCACAGCTCGCCGAGCAAGCCGCAATGCTCGCCGAAGAGCTGGAACGTGACTCTGCTTCCCAGGAAGGTGAGGCCAAGTGAGCCCCAAGCAAATGTCCCCTGAGGAAAAGCAGGCGGAATTCGGTGGTGTAGCGGATTCGGTGCGTGGCAAGGACGAGCCGGCGGTCCCGCCAGCCCGCGACCCGCGCCCGGCTGGCCCCACATCGTTCGCAGCGGCCTTGAACACCGCGCTCGCTGATGCGATGGAAGCAGACGATGCGGTGCTGATGTTCGGTGAAGACGTCGGTAAGCTCGGCGGCGTTTTCCGCATTACCGATGGCCTGCAGGAGCGTTTCGGCAATAAACGCTGCTTTGACACACCGCTAGCTGAATCCGGCATTGCCGGTATGGCGGTGGGCATGGCGATGAACGGTATGCGCCCAGTGATCGAGATGCAGTTCGACGCGTTCGCATACCCGGCACTCGAGCAGATTCTGAGCCACATCGCGAAGATGCACAACCGTACCCGCGGCCACGTGCGCCTGCCGCTGGTCATCCGCGTACCGCACGCAGGTGGCGTGGGTGGTGTAGAGCACCACTGCGACTCCTCGGAGTCCCTGTATGCGCACACACCGGGTTTGAAGGTTTTCATCCCGTCCGGTGTTGAAGACGCCTACCTCATGTTGCGTGAGGCGATCGACTCGGATGACCCAGTGGTGTTCTTCGAACCGAAGAAGCTCTACTTCGGCCGTGAACAAGCCGACCTAGAGGCCCTCAAGAAGGAATACGAAACGAAGAAAGCAGAGCGCCGCAACGGGACCGCGCGCGTGCTACGCGAAGGTAAGGACGCGACCATCGTGACCTACGGCGCTTCCGTTTCAACCGCGATGAAGGCCGCGGAAGCAGCCGTTGAGGAGGGCTTCGACCTCGAAGTCATCGACGTGCGCACCATCGTTCCCTACGACGACGCAACCGTGGACGCGTCGGTCCGTAAGACAGGCCGTGCGCTGGTGGTCGCTGAAACACCGGGCTTCGCATCGATCGCATCCGAACTTGTGGCGCGCATCCAGGAGCGGAACTTCTTCTCGCTCGCCTCGCCAGTCAAGCGCGTCACGGGCTTCGACATCCCGTTCCCATCACCGATGCTGGAGAAATATCAGCTGCCAAGCGTAGACCGCATCCTTGATGCCGTCGATGAGATGACGTGGGAGGACTAATGGCACAGACGTTCACTCTCCCGGACCTCGGGGAAGGACTCACCGAAGCTGACCTGGTGGCCTGGCACGTCGCCGAAGGCGACACGGTCGAGATCGACCAGATTGTCGCCGAAGTCGAGACAGCTAAATCCGTTGTTGAGATCCCGTGCCCGTTCGAAGGCACAGTCCTGAAACTCTATGGAGAACCTGGCGAGACGATGGTCGTGGGCGATTCGCTCATCACCGTAGGCGAGCAGGGTGAAACCACGGACGGCGGCGCTGATGACGACGGCGTCGGTTCTAGTAGCGGCGGCGCTGATGCCGGCGCGGCTTCCGGCGTTGAGGTGTTGCGTGAAGGTGCGCAGTCCTACCGCGAAGAAGAACGCGCCGGAACGGGTTCCGGAAACGTACTGATCGGCTACGGAACGAGCGAAGACGAAGGTGGCGCTCGCCGCCGCCGTCGCGGCCGTCACCGCGCCGAGGTTCCGGTTGCTACGGGCCAAAGCTCGGAACCTGTCAACCAAGGCACGGCACCTGTGAGCCAGGACTCGGCGCCTGTGAGCCAAAGCTCGGCTCCGGCACAGGACCACACCGAGCCCCAGCCAACACAGTCCCAGGTAACACAGCGTGAGCGGTTGGCGCCGCGAGTCATCAACCCGCTGGTGCGTAAGTTGGCTCGCGACAACGGCGTGGACATCGCCGCGCTGGAAGGCTCTGGGGCCGACGGTCTGATCATGCGCGCAGACGTTCAGGCAGCGATCGACGGCGGGGCACAGTCCGCACCTGGCGCGCAGTCCGCACCGCACACATCGGGCGCTATCCTGGGCGCCGCTGTACCGAGCAACGAAAAGGCACCGGCCGCATCGGAGGGTGCTGGCGCCGGCGAGGTCGATGCGCGTACCGGTTTGACGGTCGAGTCCCGCACCCCGATGACCGGGGTCCGGAAGGTTGTTGCGGAGACGATGTCGCGTTCGCGCCGTGAGATTCCGGAAGCGACCGTGTGGGTCGATGTGGACGCAACCGAGCTGCTTGAGTGGCGCAAGAAGCTCAAACCGAACGCGGAAGGCCGCGTTCCGGGTGTGCTCTCGCTGATCGGGCGTTTCGTCACGGCTGGGTTGATGCAGGTTCCAGAACTCAACGCCCGCATCGATGAGGCGGAAGACGGCACCTCGGAGATCGTTCGTTTCAAGGGCGTGAACCTGGGTATCGCTGCGCAGACGGACCGTGGGCTTGTGGTGCCAGCGGTGGCTGATGCGCAGAAGCTTTCGGCACGCGAACTGGATGCCGCGATCGGTGAGCTGGTCGCGACCGCGCGCGATGGCAAGTGCACCCCGAACGAGTTGATGCGTGGCACGTTCACCCTCAACAACTACGGCGTGTTCAACGTGGACGGTTCCGCGGCGATCATCAACCATCCGCAGGTCGCGATCATGGGCCTGGGTCGAATCAAGGAGCGCCCGTGGGTAGTTGACGGTGAGATCACGGTCCGCTCGATCATGGAGCTAACCCTGGCATTTGACCACCGCGTATGCGATGGCGGTGCCGCGAGCGCGTTCCTCCGCTACGTTGCCGACGCGATCGAGAACCCGGCGGAGGCCCTGGCAAGCCTCTAGCCGCTACGGTGCTTGAGCATCGAAGAGACGACTGCGGGTCCTGACACCTCATGTGTCAGGACCCGCAGTTCTACAGGACCCGCAGTTTTACAGGGCCTGCAGTTTTATGTGTGAGCGTACTGCCGGCTTCAGCGGGCAGTGCGGGCGGGCATCGCGAGCCGTTCGATAACACCGAAGAGTGCGAGCGCGGTGCCTACGATGAGGCCCACCGCGAGCAGGGTGAACAGTTGGCTGGCCATAGCCGCGGCGTCGTCGGCTGTTGTGGTGAGCGGGCGGGACTGGGCCACGTTCACGAACTCCGGCAACAACATGGCCGCAGCAGTCAGCGCGGCAAGCCCCATCCCCGTCACGGTGCATGCGATCGCGGAGAATGTGACGGCGGGGCGGTCGTTGTCGATCCACCCGATGATGCCCGCGGCGAGGATCGCGAAGAAGCCCACCACAAGGTAGGAGCCCACAATGTCTGCTGGCCGGTGCCAGGACATGATGAAGGTCACGGAGCCACCAGCAGCGGCGATGAGGGCGCCGATGATGCTGAACCATGTGCGTGAACGTGCCCGCATCGACAGCAAAGCAGCGAACATCCCGCCGATTGCGAGTGCTGAATGCCCGGAGGGAAAGCTATTGATGTATGCCTCGGAGACGCCGGTGAATGGTCGTTCGAGGAGGGTCTGTTTGAGGATCCGCACGCATACGATCCCGAAGCCTGCCGACGTCAGTGCGATCGCTGGGATGATCACGGAACGGCGGATGAATACTTGGGCGATGGCTACTGCAACCCCACCGATAGCGATCGCGAGGGGGATATAGGTGAACCACCCGAGTTCGTTGTGGAGCGCGGGGGTTTCTTGAACGAAGCGGCGCGCACCGAGTAGAGCGCGTTCGTCGAGCCATTGACCGCGGACTGTCTTGATGAAAAGCCAGTATGTGAGCGAGAAAAGCCCTAGGGTTCCGAGGCTGAGCACGGTGGTTGCTAGGGCGCGTGGCCAAAGCCTCGATTGTGACACGGCACGAATATGTGCGGTGTCTGTCGAGAGGTTAGGCATGTTCCTAGAGTGTCACGTTCTTCTGGGTGGAAGCTGATGCCGCGCCGGGTGTTGCATGCCTTGCGGGTGTGAGTTTGGATAGAGTGCGCCGGGCGAGCCATCGCCGCCGGATATCGTGTTTTTTATGAGTGAGTTTCGGGGGGAATAACATGCCGTGGGGTGCGAAAGTGGGGTTTCCTTCGCTGGAAGAGCTGAAGGACGCGGCGGTGGTGGTGCGGTTGCCGATGAATGTGCGTTTCCGCGGGGTCGTGGAGCGTGAGGTGTTGTTGTTTGAAGGGCCTGCAGGCTGGGGTGAGTTCTCGCCGTTCCTCGAATATGGGCCGGCGGAAGCATCCCGCTGGCTTGCTGCCGCGATCGAGGCCGCGTGGTGTGGTTGGCCCGATCCGGTGCGTGATGTGGTGCCGGTCAACGGGACCGTTCCTGCGGTTGAGGCGGGCCGGGTGCCTGAGGTTCTAGCGCGTTTCGACGGTGTGGGCACGGTCAAGGTCAAGGTCGCCGAGCGCGGGCAGTCAGTCGATGAGGATGTTGCCCGGGTTGCCGCGGTTGCCCGTGAGCTTCCGGGGGCCCGAATTCGGGTGGACGCGAATCAGGGGTGGGATCATCACACCGCGGTGGATGCGTTGACCCGGCTCGCGGAGTTCGATCTTGAGTATGCGGAGCAACCCGTCGAGGGGATCGAGGGGTTAGCCCAGTTGCGGGAGGCGCTGGACGCCCGGGGCGTGGACGTGCGGTTGGCCGCGGACGAGGCGGTGCGTAAGTCCGATGACCCGTTGAAGGTTGCGCGCATGGGCGCAGCTGAGGTGATTATCGTCAAGGCTCAGCCGCTGGGTGGTGTGCGTGCCGCGCTTTCGATCGTGGAGCAGGCCGGCCTGGATGCTGTGGTGTCTTCCGCTTTGGATTCCTCGGTGGGTTTAGCTGGTGGGATCGCTCTGGCGGCAGCGTTGCCGGAGTTGAAGTATGCGTGCGGGCTGGGTACAGGAGCGCTCTTTGCCGACGACGTGCTCACGCCTGGTCTGAAACCTCGCGGCGGTGTTCTGCCGGTGGGGCCGGTAGTTCCGGATCGTGGGAAACTGGAGGCCCTGGCAGTCGACGCGCATCGGCGCGCGTGGTGGATGGATCGGCTAGAGGCCTGCTATGCGCAGCTAATGATCTAGCGCTGGTGAGCGTTGATGAGGGTCTCGTTACCGCACACGAAAGCGGGATAAAATCGAGCTATGACTTCCCCGACCATCTGGATTGATTGGCCCGCCCCGGTCCCGAACGCCGCGGACTATGCGAAACGCCGCCGCATGATCACTTCACCGGTTACCACAGCGCTCCTTGTGGTGGTCACGGTCCCGGTGCTTGTCATCGGTGTTCTCAGACTTGCCGGAGTGGGGCTTTCGGGGGTCTGGATGGTCATCATGATCCTGTGCGGGCTTGTGGGCGGGTTCTTCGTTGCTCCACGGCACCGTACCCTGCATTTTTGCGGCAACGAATTGCATTTCACCGGCGGGGCACCTTTGGGTGCCAAGCTGCCGTGGCGTGACCTCGACCAGGTGGTGCTCTGGCTGGTCCAGGATCGCGAGCCAAACGGAGCGCCACGTGGCGACGGAACCTGGATGTTGAACATCTACGATCAGCATGGCCGGCTTCGTTATTCCCTCACCGAAGGGCCTCTGGTGCCTGCGAAAATGCTGTTTGATGCGATGGATGCCTTCCCCAGTCCGCGGCGTAGGCTGTTCTTGATCCCGATGCGGCCCGGGCTGGAAGGCATTGCGCCGCCGGGGTCCCACCCCGAGTGGGAAGCGATCGCCCGCATGGAGCCGACACCGCGGAAAGTCCAGGAGCTGCTGGCCCAGAAACAGGCACCTGGAGTGCCTCCGCACGCCTAACCCCGCTCATACACTGGGGTTATGCCTTCTATGTCTGTTGGGCCGTCTGTGCCTGCTGTTGAGTCTGCGCGGCTGGTCGTCCAGGGATGTGTCTCCGCCGGGATGCGGCATGTTGTGGTGGCGCCTGGGTCGCGTTCGGCGCCGTTGGCGTATGCGCTCGCCGAGGCCGAGCGCGACGGTGTGCTGTCGGTGCATGCGCGGCTCGATGAGCGTGAGGCGGGGTTCCTCGCGCTCGGGCTTTCTTTGGCCTCCAACGCGCCGGTTGCGGTTGTCACGACGTCCGGTTCCGCTGTAGCGAATCTGTTCCCGGCGTTGATGGAGGCTACGCACGCGGGCGTCAAGCTCGTGCTGTTGACAGCCGACCGGCCCGAACGTTTGCACGGTACGGGCGCATCACAAACTACCCAACAGGCCGGTATCTTCGCGCACCACACGCGTTCAAGCGTGCACATTCCGGCGGGCGAGGACCCTACAGCCGCAGTCGCTGAAGCCTTGGTGGCGACGCTTGGCAACAAGCAGCACGCTCCGGGCCCGGTACACATCAACTGTGCATTCGAAGACCCGCTCTACCCGCCGAATGACGCGATGATCACCGCCGCGGAACAACCCGCCGAGCGTGCCGCCCGCCAATACCCCGAACTCAGTGATGTTGAGCTACTCGAGATCGATGCGCTCGCAGCCGCAGTACCGGTCCCGCGCGCCCTATCCTGCGAAACACTCAGGGAAGCCGCGGCACGGCGTACGGAACACGGCGCTGAACACGGTACGGAACACTGCGCGGAAGGGACCACAGCACGCGGCACGGAAGAGAGCGCGGTACACCGCACAGGCAGCGAGCGCCCCGATGTTCACCGCAGGACTGTTGTGGTTGCAGGCCACGATGCGGGGGAGGAAGCCGCGCATTTCGCTCACGCTTTAGACCTGCCGCTTTTAGCGGAGCCCTCTTCGAATGCACGCCACGGCGAGAACGCGTTGACGGCGTATCAGTTCACGCTGGCGGCGTTCGCGGACCAGATCGAGGCGGTGGTCTTGTTTGGCCGCCCGACTCTCTCACGGCCAATCAACGCTCTACTTGCCCGTGATGACATCGACTCGGCGATCTATGCTCCGGGTCCGCTCGCGTGGTGCGAACTGTCCAAACGCCCGGAGACGCCCGTGCGTAGTTTCGCTCAAGCCGCCCAGTTCGCGGGTGTAGGCCCGCAAGGCTGGGTCGAGGCGTGGCGTGAGGCCGACGAACGTGTCGTGGCGGCCGTGAGCATGGTGGTCGCGGAACGCGAACACGTCACGGGTAGGCTCACGGGTCCATCGCTGGCAGCCGACGTGTGGTCCGGGCTATCCGGGCCAGCCGTGATCGGGTCATCCCGGCCAGTGCGAGACATGGACATCGCAGCAACCCCGCGGCGGGGCCGCGGCCCGCGCGTGTATGCGAACCGTGGGCTCGCTGGCATTGATGGCACTATCTCCACCGCCGCAGGGATCGCGCTCGCCGAACGCCGCCGCACGCTCGCGTTCATGGGGGACGTCACGTTCCTTTATGGGGCGGCGGGAATGCTGGTGCCCTCGCTCGAAGCGGTTCCCCAGCTCGACGTTGTGGTCGCCGACGACGGCGGAGGCACCATCTTCTCAACCCTGGAACACGGCACTGTCGCGGCCCGCGGCGGCTACCAGGAAGCCGTCGACAGGTTCTTCCGTGTCCCACACGGCCTCGACGCGGTCGAGCTAGCGCTCGCCTACGGTTGGGACGCGCAACGGGTCAGCTCACACGAACACGTGCGTGAATGGCTCGACGCCGGACGCACGGCGCACGGCTGCCGGCTGCTGGTAGTGGATACGGAACGCGAAAAGCCACGCGAACTACACCGCGCGCTCGCCGCGGCCGCGGCTGAAGCCCTCGCCTAGTTGCGGGCGGGGGGCGGCTACGCCGAGTGCTTGGAGCATCGGCCGCATCTTCGCCCATGTCTCCTGCAGTTCGGCGGCGGGCTCGGAATCCGCGACGATCCCGCAGCCGGCCCACAAACGGATCCGCTCCGGAACCGGCTCGCCAGTTTCACCATCGCCGGGGCGTGTCAGTGTCACCTCGGTCGGGAACGTGCCCTGGCCGACGTGCGCGGCCGTCGGCTCGGTGGGGCCGTAGCCTTCCAGGACCCCGCATCGCAAAGCGATACCGAATTCGCCGTTGCCGCGGGCGTCAACCCACCCGACGGGGCCGGCATACGCTCCGCGGTCAAGATGCTCGATCTCACGGATGATACGCCCCGCATGCAAACGCGGAGTCCCGCACACCGCCGCGGTAGGGTGCACGGCACGCAGCAGGTCCAGCACACTGTAGGGGCCGGTTTCGCTCGCGCCGATGCGTGCCCGCACGTCCGAGGCGAGGTGCCACACGTTCGGTAGCGTCAACACGAACGGGGCGGCGGGGGAATGTAGTTCGGTCACGAACGGTTCAAGTTCTTCGACGAGCGAGTCGATCGCGTACTGGTGCTCTTCAATCTGTTTCTGGTCGTTCGCCAGCTGGAACGCGCCGTCTTCGCCGTGGTTGGCGCGGTCGAGCGTCCCGGCGAGCACGCGGGCGCGCGCGATGCCCTCGTGTGCTTCGATCAGCATCTCCGGGGTCGCACCGATGATGCCGTCCACTGAATACACCCAGCAGTCGGTGTAGCGCGCCGCGAGCGCCTGCAGCGTGGGCACCACCTGCACGCCACCTGGCACGTCCACGGTGACATCGCGGGAGAGCACCGCTTTCGCTAACTCACCGGAACGGATCCTCTGGATCGCTTCGCGGACTCCGGCTTGGAAGCGGGCTTCGCTCGTGTGCGCATCATCGGCGATGCGGGCGCCGGCCCTGTCAGCTACCTCTCCGCCAGATGCCCCGCCGCCAGCCGCTTCGCCGCGCACCTGTGCGGCGTAGGCTTCGAGGTCGTCGCGGCTCGGGTCCGGCCCGAGCGCGTCGGCTTCTTCAGGGTCGAGGATGACCGTGATCCAGGCGAGGTCCCCGTTGCGGCCCCACACCACACGCGGGACAATCAGCACTGAGTCGCGGCCTGATGCGCGGGAGAAAGCCACCGAGGAGAATGCGGCGAGGCCCGTGCCGGAGGTCGCGACCGCATCGTCCACTGTGGCGGCGGAGCTCAAGGCGCGCCACGCGGATGCCAACGCATCGATGCGGCCATCCCCGCGGGCCTGCAGGCGAAGAACCTCGCCGGCGCCGACCATCGAGGTTTCGCCACGGGCCCACACGTGATCCCACGGGCCTGCAACATCGGCGAGGGTTGCTGGGGCGGCCATCGCCGGATGGGTGCCGCGGGCGCGGGTGATCACGCGCAAGTGGGGGAGGGACGGCAGGCTGAACGCAGGCTCGTCAGTGTTCACGGAAGTAGTCATGTCGGCACTCATTGTATTAGCCCGCCACAATCGAGCTGGATGTTCTTTGCCGCCGCACCCCATCTTTGGTGCTATCACAGGGGTTGTGTGGTGTGAACGTTCAGCTAGTTTCGGGCTAACGCACCGGGCCGATGGTTTCGACTGCGTGCGAGTCGTAAGAGACAATAGCTAGCGTGATGAGAGCTACTCTGCAGAAAAACCCGGATGACGTCGCCCGCATGTTCGATGGCGTGGCCGAACGCTACGACCTCACTAACGATGTGCTCACGTTCGGGCTGACCCCGTACTGGCGCCGTGTTGTGGTGCGCGCCGTGGATGCCAAGCAGGGGGAGAAGGTCCTTGACCTCGCTGCAGGTACCGGCACGAGCTCGGAACCGTACGCGGATGCCGGCATCGATGTTGTGGCATCGGACTTCTCGGAAGGGATGCTCGCGGTGGGGCGCCGCCGCCGCCCGGACATCAACTTTGTTCAGGCTGACGCGATGAACCTGCCGTTTGAGGACAACACGTTCGATGTTGTCACGATCTCTTATGGCATCCGCAACATCCATGACCCGCACAAGGCCCTCCGTGAGATGCTGCGTGTGGCTAAACCGGGTGGCCGCCTTGTGATCGCGGAGTTCTCTGACCCGACGTTCACCCCGTTCCGTGTGGTGTATAAGGAATACCTCATGAAGGCTCTGCCATGGGTTGCCTCCAAGGTGTCCTCGAACGCTGAGGCGTACCAGTACTTGGCGGAGTCGATCCGTGACTGGCCGGCTCAGGACGAATTCGCGCACTGGATTGAGGATGCAGGCTGGCAGAAGGTTCAGTACCGCAACATGACCGGCGGTATTGTGGCGATCCACCGCGGGTTTAAGGCTGCCCAAGATTCATGACCCTCAATGTTGTGATCGCAGGTGGTGGTCCGGCAGGTGCCACGGCCGCCACGTATTTGGCTCGCGCCGGGCATCGCGTCACGGTTTTGGAGAAGACGCGTTATCCGCGTGAGAAGGTCTGCGGGGATGGCCTGACCCCTCGTGCGGTGCGGGAGATGAACTACCTTGGCATGGCTCACGATGAGGCCGACGGCTGGCAGCGCACCCGAGGCCTGCGCTTCGTGGCTGGTGGGCGCGCATCGACGGTTTCGTTTGAGGGGTTCAGCTCGGACATCCCGTCTTATGGTTTGACGCGTACCCGCGCCGATTTCGATCAGCAGTTGGCGCGCATGGCGGCCGCGGCTGGGGCTGAGGTCCTGGAGGGCCACACCGTGCGCGGCGCGGTCCGGGATGACGCGGGCCGCGTTGTCGGCGTCACTGTTCAGCGAACCACACCTGAAGGTAGGCGTGCTGGTGAGCCGTTCACGGTCGCCGCCGATGTGGTGGTGGCCGCGGACGGTAACTCTTCCCCTGTCGCGAAGTCGCTGGGGATCCTGCCACGGTCCGACCGCCCGATGGGTGTGGCTCAGCGCGTGTACTACACCTCGCCGATGTCCTATTCACCGTGGATGGAGACCTGGCTTCAGCTACCGGACCGTAACGGGGATTTGATGCCTGGCTACGGTTGGGTTTTCGGTGTGGGGGATGGCACCGCGAATGTTGGCTTGGGGATTTTGGATACCGCTAAGGATTTCCGTAGCATCGACTTGCGCTCGACGTTGAGCGAGTGGGTCGATGTCATGCAGGAACACGAGCCGACCCGCGGTTTTGTCCCGGAGAACCAGGTGGGTGTGGTGCGCGGGGCGGCACTTCCGATGGCGTTCAACCGCACCCCGCACGTGGTTCCGGGGGCTGTGTTGCTGGGGGATGCGGCAGGTTTGGTTTCCCCGTTCAACGGTGAGGGGATCGATGCGGCGATGGAGTCGGCTCGGATCGCAGCTGATGTGATTGATGACGCGGTGATCGCGGCCCGCTACCGTGGCGGAACACCGGCTCAGGTGCGCGCCGCGTTCGATGCCGGGCTTCAGCGGTATCCTGAGCTGATTCAGCAGCACTTTGGTGCACATTATGGTGCGGGCAAGGTTTTCGCTCACATGGTGGGTAACCCGAAGATCATGCGTACCGCGGTCCGGTTGGGGATGGGCTCGAATGCGTTGATGCGTTTTGTTGTACGCGCCATGGGTAACTTGTCTGACCGGAATTCACCGGCTTTGGTGGATAGAGTAGTTCAAGCATTAGAACGTGTTGTGCCTCCCGTGCGCAATACTGTGAGCACTCCGGGGCGGAACTCGGGGAAGCACTCGGCGAAATTCTCTCCGGAAGAAGTAAGGCTGAAAGTATCGTGACAGAATCCTCTTGGACGTCTGCTGGCCATGACGTCGAGAAGTCGGTTGACTTGGATCCGCAGACCCAGGCTCTTGCTACGACTATCCAGTTGCCGCAGGGTTTCCGTGCTGTAGCGGATGATGTCGAGTTCGCGCCGCAGGTTTTCGAGGCTCTCGCGCGGGTCGAGAAGATGCTGTTGAACGCGGTCGCGAATTCTGATCCGATTATTGACCGTGCTTCGCGCCACCTCGCTGAGGCGGGCGGTAAGCGTGTGCGCCCGCTTTTGGTGGTTTTGTCTTCCCTCTTGGGGGAGCGGGGGATCACGGATGAGGTCGTTAAGGCCGCCTGCATTGTTGAGATGACGCACCTTGCGACCCTGTATCACGATGACGTCATGGATGATGCCCCGATGCGCCGCGGTGCCCCGACGGCGCAGCATGTGTGGGGGAATTCGGTTGCGATCCTCACCGGGGATCTGATTCTTGCGCGGGCTTCGGTGCTCGCGGCTCAGCTTGGTCCGGGCGCTGTTGAGGTTCAGGCCCGCACGTTTGAGCGTTTGTGCTTAGGTCAGTTGCACGAGTTCGCTGGCGTGCGCGAGGGGGAGGACCCCATCGCGCACTACATCCAGGTTTTGTCCGATAAGACGGCGTCCTTGATCGCGTGCGCCGGCTATTACGGCACGTTCTATGGTGGCGCGAGTGACGAGCTGCGCGATGTGCTGGTCGATTACGGCGAGAAGGTTGGCATTGCGTTCCAGCTGGCTGATGACGTCATCGACATCATGGGTCAAGAGAAGGCATCGGGGAAGATCAACGGTACGGACCTGCGTGAGGGCGTGGATACACTCCCGGTCCTGTATGCGCGCCAAGATGCCGCTGCCGGCGATGCGGAAGCTCAGCGGGTTGTTGAACTGGTCGATGGCGACCTCACTAGCGATCAGGACCTCAAGACCGCGGTTACCGCGCTGGCTGCTCACCCGGCAACGCAACGGGCGTGGGATGAGGCCCGCGCTTGGTCGCGTAAAGCAATCGAGGCGCTTGCCCCGCTACCGCACGGGACGGTGCGTTCGGCGCTTGAGGCGTTCGCTGACGCGGTGGTGACCCGCGAAGGCTAGCCTCACTATAGCCTCACTATGGCTCATGTCGTGAGGGCCTATCGCCGCGAAAACTACCGCGTTTAGCCCGTGATGATTCCGTTGCTGTCGCGGCCTTCTTCGTTGAGGACTTCGCGTAACGCGGCGGCGAGTTCGCGGGCTTTGAGCGCCCGGAAGTCAACCGGCAACCGGCGGCGTAACTGCCGGTACAAGTCATCTGCGGCCCAACGCGGAAACACGTGCTGGTGGTAGTGCCACACGTGCTGATTACCGGACGGCTCGTTGTGTTGGCGCGTTGAAATCCCTTCGGGGGCCCACGCGCGCTTCATCGCGACCGCTACCAGGCGGGTCATGACAGCTAAGGCCGCGTTCACATCGTCGGGTAAGTCATACAGCGCCTCATAGTGGCCCGAAGGGATCACCATCGCGTGCCCGGCGTGCTCACCGAAACCATCACAACCGATGATGACCGAGACCACCTCATCCCGGTACACCAAATCACTCGGCACACACAGGTTACCTTCCGAAAACGGCCGCACGCCGCCAACGATCTCGCAGAACGGGCACGCGTAATCGGCTGGAGCGTGCGAGGCCCATACCCGCGCGGAACCATGTGGAGTAGCGGTCACAGGTCTTCTTCCACCGCCGGCTCAACCTCGGTGAACACCCACTCGAAATAATCCAGGAGGTACTCGGAGATGGTCGCCCCGGTTTCAGCCCAGGAGTCTTTAGCGTTGAAACGCCGGAACACCAGCGGGTCAGGGACACTCAACGATTCGACGGGGAAACCCCACGTGTAACGGTCGTCTTCATCTTCCATGAAGCACACGTAACCGTCCTGGATCTCGAGCTCATCGGGATCCCACACGAAATAGTAGGCCTCCATGATGTCCTCGACAGCGCCCACGGAACGGTAAAACTGCTCCAACGCGGCAGGCAACACAGAGACATCAGATTCAGCCAAAGCGTCTGCGTATTCTTGCTCGCTCAGGCCGTCATCTGGTTCCCATTCACCTTCGAAATGGTCGGTCACAAGGTTCCGGTAGGACTGCGAAAACAGCTCAGACATACTTCCAGTTTGTCACGTTACGGGCACGCGTGGGGCACGAATGACGAAAAGAATCTCAGACAGCGCCACCGCAGAGAAACAGCGAAATAGAGCGTCGTTTAGTAGAACACCGCGTGGAATCGTCATAATGTATGGCGCATGTCGCAAGCAAGCACCAGTCCCGCTTCAGGTATGGCGGGGAGCAAAGGTAAAGCAGGGAACAAACGCACCAAGCGTGAAGCGTTCGGTTCCCGCAACGTCTTCATCCTGTCCGCGATCGGCTCCGCCGTGGGGCTGGGCAACATTTGGCGTTTCCCATCGGTCGCGTACGAATCCGGTGGCGGCGCGTTCCTCATCCCATACCTATGCGCGCTACTGACTGCGGGTATCCCGTTGCTGTTCTTCGATTACGCGATCGGGCACAAATACCGTGGCTCGGCGCCGCTTGCGATGCGCCGGCTCAACAAACGCACTGAAGCGCTCGGCTGGTGGCAGGTCCTGATTTGCGTGATCATCGGCATCTATTACGCCGCGATCGTCGCGTGGGCTGCCGTCTATACCGTCTACTCGGCGCGGCTAGCATGGGGTAAAGGTAGCGAACAAGAGTTCTTCCTCGAGAAATACCTGCAGATGGAAGCCCCGGAAGCTGGCCTTTCCACCTCGTTCCCTATGGGCGTGCTGATCCCGATGATCCTCGTGTGGGTTTTCATCATCATCGTGATGAGCGCCGGCATTCGTAAGGGCATCGGTCGAGCCAACAACATCTTCATGCCGCTGTTGACCGTGATGTTCATTCTGTTGGTCATCCAGTCGCTCATGCTCCCGGGGGCTGCAACCGGGCTCAACGAGTTCTTCACACCCAACTGGGAAGCACTCAAAGACACGAGCGTGTGGATCACCGCCTACGGCCACATCTTCTTCTCGCTGTCGATCGCGTTCGGCATCATGGTCACCTACTCGTCCTACCTCAAACGTAAGACGGATCTGACCGGTTCCGGCCTGGTGGTCGCCTTCGCGAACTCGTCCTTCGAAATCCTTGCCGGGATCGGTGTCTTCGCGGCCCTCGGGTTCATGGCCCAAGCGCAAGGGGTGAGCGTGAGCGAAGCCGTCACGAGCGGCCCGATCCTCGCGTTCGTAGCGTTCCCAACCATCGCATCCAACGCGTTCATGGGCCCAGTTTTGGGTGTGCTGTTCTTCGGCTCCCTGACCTTCGCGGGCGTGACCTCGATGGTCTCGATCCTCGAAGTCATCGTCTCCGCGTTCCAAGACAAGCTCGGTTGGGGCCGCGTCCAGACCACGCTGGCCGTGCTGCTTCCGCTGTCGATCGCATCGACCCTGCTGTTCGCCTCCACCACGGGCCTGCCGCTACTGGATGTTGTCGATAAGTTCGTCAACAGCTTCGGCATCACATTCGTCGCCGCCGTAACCCTGATCGCGGTTGCGTGGTTCTCCCGCAAGCTGCCGGTGCTTGCCGAACACCTCAACCACCGTTCCTCGTTCAAGGTCGGTAAGTTCTGGATGTTCCTCGTTGGCGGCCTGCTGCCGATCCTTCTGACCTACCTGTTGGCTTCCGAATTCGTGAAGCTCATCCGCAATTCGTATGCCGAAGCCAACGGATACCCTGAATGGTTCGTCTACGTGTTCGGTTGGGGCATGGCGGGTGCATTGGTCGTGGCCGCCATCCTGCTCAGCCTCATCCCGTGGTCGGCTAAGTCCAAGGACAAATTCGATCCAGAGTTCGAAGAGTACACTCGCCGCGACGCCGCAGAAAAAGACGCCGGCGACGAAGGTGCTGCAGGCAAAGACGACGCTGGAAAGGACGCTGTTGACAACGGCGACCAGAAAGGGGCAACAGCATGACACCGGCAGCTATCGGTTTTCTGATTCTTTCGATCGTGACAGTGTGGGGCGGGCTCGCGGCCGCCATCGTGAACCTCATGGTTCGCCCTGATGAAGCCAAAGAAGACGACCTCTAGCCTGGGCGGGATCAGTCCGTGCCCGATGCGCGCTGGGCTGCGGGGGACGGACCGCATCGGGCAGTTGCACCCCCAACGGCTGGGATGGATCGTTCCGTGAGGCCCGCCCATTAGAATAGTGCGCGGATGTTTTCCCCTCCCTCACCCCGCGCATCACGCGTGCGCGCCGGTTCGCAAGAGCGCGCTACAGAACGCAACGCTGTGGACCGCAGCTTTGTAGAACGTAGCAAGACGAGCCGCAACAAGCGTGCCCGCCAACCCGGTGCGCGGCACGAGGGACATTGCCGAAAGGATTGACGTTGAAGCAACACCTCAGCCAGCGTCCACTGCGTGTGGCGATTATCGGTGCCGGCCCGGCCGGTGTCTATGCCGCGGATATCCTCACCAAAGCGGAACGCGATTTTGAGGTCAGCATCGACTTATTCGACCAGCATCCGGCACCGTTCGGGCTGATCCGCTACGGTGTGGCACCTGACCATCCACGCATCAAGGGCATCATCAACGCCCTGCATAAGGTCCTGGACCGCGGCGATATCCGATTCATCGGGGACGTGACCTATGGCCGTGACTTGACCCTTTCTGACATTCGCGACCTGTATGACGCGGTGATTTTCGCCACCGGCGCCAATGACGATGCCGCTCTCGACATCCCGGGCATCGACCTCGAGGGTTCTTTCGGCGCCTCGCGCGTGGTCTCGTGGTACGACGGCCACCCTGACGTGCCACGCGACTGGCCGCTGGATGCCAAGGAAATCGCCGTGATCGGTAACGGCAACGTGGCTCTCGATGTGGCGCGTGTGCTCTCCAAGCACGCCGATGACCTCTTGGTTACGGAGATCGCAGACAACGTGCACGCGGGCCTGAAGAAGTCCCCGGTCACCGACGTGCATATTTTTGGCCGCCGCGGCCCGGCCCAAGTCAAGTTCACTCCGCTCGAGTTGCGTGAGTTGTCCCATTCCCGTGACGTGGACGTTGTCCTGTACCCGGAGGACTTCGAATTCGATGACGCATCGGACGAGGCGATCCGGACCAACAACCAGGTCAAGACTATGGTCAACACGCTGACGAACTGGGTTGTTGAGCAGGAAGAGGAAGAGCAGACCGCATCGCGGCGCCTGCACCTGCACTTCTTGCAGGCTCCTGTTGAGATCCTGGGGGAGGACGGCAAGGTCGTAGGTATCCGCATGGAACGCCAGGAGCTCGATGGCACGGGTAACGTGCGCGGCACCGGCGAGATGATCGACTATCCAGTCCAGGCCGTCTACCGGGCGGTGGGGTACTTCGGCACCGAAATCCCAGAGGTTGCGTTCGATGAGAAACGCGGCGTGATCCGCAACGAAGGCGGCCGCGTGCTGGACGAGGACGGCGCCGTGGTCCCCGGCGTTTACACGACCGGATGGATCAAGCGCGGCCCGGTCGGCTTGATCGGCCACACAAAAGGTGACGCCCTGGAGACGATCGGCAACCTGCTGGAGGATCACGAGAACCTGGCCCCGGCATCGAACCCTTCCGAAGACGCCGTGGTGGATTTGCTGCGTGAGCGTGGCGTTGAGTTCACCACGTGGGAAGGCTGGCTGGCCCTCGATGCGCACGAACGCAAACTCGGTGAAGAGTGGGCGGCCGCAGGTAAGGGGGACCGCGAGCGGATCAAGGTTGTTCCACGCGAAGAGATGGTTGAGATCGCACGCAAGGGGCAGTCGCTCAAATAGACCTCAGCCGCTTCTACGGCTCGTCATCGGATCTTCCCAGCTTTCATTCAGGTTTTTGGGAACGTTTTTGAACATTGATGCGTTGTAATGATTACAGCCGGGTTAAACCGCGTGAGCGGAACCCGGGTGTAACCGGTAACAAGATTGCCGGTATAACACTGCAACGATCGAAAGTTTTAGCGTGAAGTCCTCGTTCAACGGCTTGAAAACGGCTCTCCTCATCGGAGGCATGTTTGGTCTTTTGCTGATGATTGGCGGCTTGATTAGCGCCGGTACCGGCAATTCGGTGTGGCTGTTTGGGTTCGCGGCTTTCGGTGTGGTGAGCACAGCGATCGGTTACTGGAATTCGGATAAGATCGCGATCCGCGCGATGCAGGCCCGCCCGGTTTCGGAGGCGGAGCAGCCTGAGATGTATGCGATTGTGCGTGAGCTGTCTCAACGTGCGGGTAAACCGATGCCGCGGCTGTATGTTTCGCCCACTATGAACCCGAACGCGTTCGCGACGGGCCGTAACCCGGAGAACGCGGCGGTGTGCTGCACTGAGGGTATTTTGACGTTGTTGAACCGCCGCGAGTTGCGTGGCGTTTTGGGGCACGAGTTGATGCACGTCTATAACCGCGACATTCTGATTTCTTCGGTCGCGGCCGCTATTGCGGGTGTCATCACATCGATTGCGCAGTTCCTCATGTTCTTTGGCGGCAATAGCCGTAACCGTGATGGTGGCAATATTCTGGCGATGCTCGCTATGGCGTTCCTCGCCCCAATCGCGGCTTCGATTATCCAGATGTCTGTTTCACGGACCCGCGAATATGATGCGGACGCGACCGGCGCGGAGCTGACGGGGGACCCGGCGGCTTTGGCTTCCGCGCTTTTCAAGATTTCACAGGGCATCCAGGATGCCCCGTTGCAGGAGACTCCCCGTACGGAGTCTGCTGCGCACATGATGTTTGCCAACCCATTTGGCAAGATCAAAGGTTTGTTCAGCACCCACCCACCAACGCGTGACCGCATAGAGCGTTTGCGTGCACAAGCGGAGGAAATGGGGCAACCCTGGGGATGAACAAAACATCTGTGTGATTAGTCACACGAATGATGCGGTGGGAACATTGACGCGGTTTCTGCCGTTATGCCAGACAGGCATGGAGTGAAGTGACTCAAGGAGGTCTATCAGCCATGAATCGTCAGGAGCGAGCGGAGTACGACGCAGCGGTTGTTGAGGACGTTGAATTCCTGTTGGATACCCATGCGGAGCCGGATACGATCCCGGAACGTTCGGGTTACCCTTACAGCTTCAGCGCATTGTATTCGCTGTTGCGCCGCAATGGCCGCCCGGAACTGGCTACACGTCTGATGAACAGCCGCCAGGAAGCCCGCAACGCCGCCTAAGGCCCGGTTATTGTCAGACGCCCGCGTCGCCTTCATGGTGGACGTGTTCCGTGTAGTGTTTGTGGCGTTAAACATCGGGGTGAGGTCGCCTCGTGATCCTCTCGGGATCGCTTGGCTACCTCACCCCGGTTTCGTTTAATCCATGTTTAGCGCATGTTGACGAATTGGAGGTCTGCGTCTTCGAAGTTCTTCAACAGCGCGATGGTGGCCTGCAGGTCGTCGCGGGACTTCGAGGAGACACGGAGTTCGTCGCCCTGGATGGTGGCTTTGACGGATTTAGGGGCTTCGTCGCGGATGAGTTTGGAGATCTTCTTGGTGGTCGCTTGATCGATGCCTTCCTTGATGCTCGCGTCGATGCGGACCTCCTTGCCGGACGCGTAGGGGTCGCCAACCTCGAGCGACTTCAGCGAGATGCCGCGTTTGACGAGTTTGGATTGGAAAACATCCAGAACTGCCTTGGCGCGTTCTTCAGCGTTGGCCTTGATGAGGAGCTTGCCCTCGCCAGCGAAATCGATTTCGGCGCCGACGTCGCGGAAGTCGTAGCGCTGCGCGATTTCTTTCTGCGCCTGGTTGAGTGCGTTGCTGACTTCCTGCTTATCGACCTTGCTGACAACATCGAACGTTGAGTCTTTAGCCATCGTGGCCTCCTCGGGTGAATTAGTTGAGCCAGCTGAAGCTGGGCTGGATGGTTATGCCAGCTGAAGCTGGGCTGTGTTATTGAGTAGGTGTTTGCTTTCAAGCCTAGCTGGGGCCGGTGCTGCCGCGGGTTCCACCACGGCCGGCCGGTGGCGGCTGCTGGTTGGGGTTGGCCCCGAATTGGTGGGGGCTGGGATGGTTTGGTATGGTTATGAATCGTTCGCTTGAACAGCCCATGAACGGGCGGGCAAGCGAAATAAATGAATATGGCAGATTACCCAAGCGGCCAACGGGGGCTGACTGTAAATCAGCTGGCACTGCCTTCGGGGGTTCGAATCCCTCATCTGCCACTTTGTAATGTGGTCGGGACATCGTTCACACGATGTCCCGACATTTTTATGCCCAAAAGGCGTTGATACGACTGTGGCGACGCGTCGCGGAGGGCGTGCTTCAACCTGGTGTTGAGAAGCCATATGAGAGCATCTCGTACGTTCGTGTGACGCGGTAGGCAGGTAAGGTTTTGTTCTTCTATGGTGGTTTTGAGTGCGCTTGGCTACTTTAGGTTCTAAACATAAACACATGTCTAAGGTGCGCCATCATGACAAACCTGAAACGAAGCTCCATCGCCACAGCAATGACTCTGGCTCTTGCCTCCGGTCTGGCGAGTTGTGGAGCAAATGACGATGCGAAGCCCGCCGAAGCGGTACCGTCAGCGAGCTCGAGCGATAAGGAAGCGAAAGACGAAAACACTTCCGGTAGCGGCAAAGAATCTGCGAAACCCAAACCTTCGGCCAGCCCCTCACCAAAACGGCCGTATAAGCCCGCGACCCCGAAACGACCTGCTCGGAATGTGCCGGCCCCCGGACCCTTGCCTGAGGTAGCGAAAGAGGGAAGCAAGGCAGGGCAGATTGCTTTCGTTGGGCATACGCTACGAAAACATCCACGCCCCGAATGAGGAGCTTGACGCCGGAAACTTCTTCGTCACGTTCTCTGCCTACGAAGACAAACGCTCCTACTTCGGTCCGGGGAGTTCGAAAGCCATTCAGACAGTGGACTCTAATTCAACCGACGACGGCATGCTGGTCTTGGAACGAAAAGACAACGGCTAAGACTCTCAACCGCACAGCTATCCTGCCGGGCCAAAGCAAACCCTGTAAAAACGACGTGCAGGCTCAGCAGGCCCCGCTCACTATCACCGCCGCCTGGACCATCTTCAAACCCCGCCAAACACGCTAACCCAAACACACGCAGCGGCACCTCATAAAACAGGCTAATTCCCACATGAATGACCGCGGTCAAGTTTCTTGTTACTCTATCTTCATGAGTTCGAGTGATCGTGTCGCCCGTCGTAAAGAGGCGACCCGGAAACGGATCGTCGAAGCTGCAATGCAGCTGTTTCTGAAGCAAGGATTCGAGCAAACCTCGGTTTCCCAGATTTCAGAAGCCGCAGACATAGGTAAAGGCACGTTCTTTACCTACTTCGCAACCAAGCAGGATGTCTTGTCATTCTTGGGTGAACAAGTGATGGCGGCCATGACAGATGCTGACACTCCAGGCGCCGGTGCCGCGGTTCGTTTGCAACGAGTGTTTAGCGCCGCCGGTGAGTGGTACGTAGAGAATGAGGCACCCGCGCGGCAAATGTGCATAGCTCGGATCTCATCCTTGAATCAAGCAGATGTGTCCTCCTCACGTGAACCCTTGATGGCTTTGCTGCGATCGATCGTCAGCGAAGGTCTCGCCTCAGGCGAGTTTCGTCCCGTGGACAGGGAGGCCGCGGTGATAATGCTTGCATCGGCGTACTTCGCGCCCGTGGCGCAGTGGACGTGGCAGCAAGACGGACCGGCGCTACCGGAGCGACTCACACAACAGCTGGAACTCGCACTCGTTGCAATGGTGGATACTTCTTCAGCAAGGGAAGCCTCATGATTATCCCGTTCACTGAAGCGACCCTGGCCACTGGCGGTGGTAAAGCAGTGAACCTCGGTGTGTTGGAACGAGCGGGACTGCCCGTCCCGGAAGGTTTCGTTCTGTCTGCAGACACATACCGCGAAGCAACCGCCGACCTAAATATAGATGCGCTTCTCTCACAAGGACCAGGCGCCGTCCGGGCAGCAGTAGAAGGTCAAAACGTGCCAGACGCCATCGCTCGGGAAATCGGCAACCAGTTGAGCACGTGGGGTGAGAACGTAGCGGTGGCTGTGCGATCTTCGGCAACCGCAGAGGACCTCCCCGAAGCATCTTTCGCTGGTCAGCAGGACACCTTTCTTGGGATTTTCGGCACAGACGACGTATTGGATGCGGTCCGTAAATGTTGGGGATCGCTCTGGACCGCTCGAGCCGTTGACTATCGACGCCGTCACGGTATTGAGCATCATGACGTTGCTCTAGCTGTGGTTGTTCAGAAGCTCGTCGACGCCGACACTGCAGGAGTCTTATTCACCTGCGACCCAGTCAGCGGCGGAGAAGAAACACTCATCAACGCCTCCTGGGGACTAGGGGAGAGCGTGGTCTCAGGAGCAGTGACCCCAGACGAATACCGTGCAACGAGCAGCAGTGTTCTGGAGCGGCGACTCGGGGCAAAACAGACCCGCATCGACCGCCATGGTTCTTCCGCCCGCATCGCTGACGTTCCCCAAGATGACCGGCACCGCCTCTGTCTCACTGATGACCAAGTGCTTGAGCTCGCCCGGCTCGGGGAAACCGTGCAAGAGCTTTACGGTGCAGGCATGGACCTCGAATGGGCTTACACAGACACCACTTTGTGGCTACTTCAAGCTCGACCTATCACCACTACTGCGAGCACCGAGACGGCTACACAACAGGTTCCACAACGAACCGTCTCTGGCCGACGGATCGGTAGGGCATCCCGTGTATTCCACACTGACCTCGTCGAACACTACCCGGGGCCGTACCCCCTCGACCTTTGCGCGATCCTTCCTATGCATCGGCAACTGCAGGCCGGGATGGCGAACATCGGTATCACTGCGACCCCCATCGAGCAGCTCCTTGAAATGAAACCCGATGGAACTATCACAGCTGCCTACCCCGACATCCGTGTGGGTTGGCGGCTGGTCCGCCTCCTTGGATACCGATCCCCAGACCCGGCTGACTGGCCCACCGTGGAAGCTGATTACCGCAGGAAACTAGATAGCTCTCTGCCCTCGGAACTCGCCCCGGTTGCAGACCAAGAACTCCTGGCACTCCTCGAGAAGATTTTGGGTCTGGTCAGTGACATAGCGCGGGTGAGATTTCTCGACTACGTCGGGCCTGCACAACTCACAGCGCTCAAACTCGGCTACTACTTGGCTCTGGCCAGGAGACGAGACCTCGATGCATACGACCTACTCGGGGACCTCGACTACACTACGGTGGTGATCGACAAGGAACTCCATAAGCTCGCAAGCCTCGAGCCAAATTCCTCTACCTATCGCGACATGCGGCGGCGTTTCCTCGACGAGTATGGCGCCCGAACTGCACAGCTGTACCTGCCCTTTTCTCATAGGTCTTGGAGAGAAGACCCCGCTAGCCTTGATGCAACGCTGGACGCTGTGCGCCGTTCGCCGCGTGGCCTTGCTGATAAACCTTCCCATCAAGAACTCGTCGAGGAAATCAAGGGCCGGTTACCGGCCCTTGCCCGCCGCGGGTTCGCCCGTACCCTGAAGGCCTGGCGGAACGGTCACGTCGCTCGTGAAGCATCGGTATACCTCATTGAGGAGGCGTACGTGATCGCGCGTCGTGTGACCGATGAGATCGCAAACCGACTGCACCGGCGTGAAGCCCTCGAAACTGTCGAGCAGTTGAAGTACCTTACGTTGACCGAAATCCAGGACACACTGGTCAGGGACGCGTCCGCTCATCAGACGCGACTGATCGCCAGCCAACGCGAAGCCGCACGGCCACATGCCGCCGCAGCGTGGTGGACCCACGCCGATCAAACCAAAGCGTCGAAGCTTGCCGGGACAGCAGGAAGTCCCGGACTGGCCACGGGCCCTGTACGGGTCATCACAGGGCCTGAAGACTTCAACCAACTCCAGCCGGGAGACATCCTGGTGTGCCACTACACGGATCCATCCTGGACGCCATTGTTCGGCCTGGCGGCCGCTGTCATAGCCGATACTGGAGGTCGCCTCTCCCACGCTGCCATCGTTGCTCGTGAATACGGCATTCCCGCCGTGATGGGCGCGAGCGGAGCGACCAGCGCACTGAAGAATGGACAGATGATCACTGTCAATGGGACCCAGGGCACCATTACGGGTTGAGGGCGTACAACCGGCCGGCTACCGGTTGAAAAGCTAGCGCTGCCCGCCACCAGAGCCGCCCGCCACCAGCGTCGGTCGGGTCTAGTGCCAGCGGTGATCGTTCGCGTGGAGCCGGGGTCCCATGCGTTGTTTGGTTGCGCCGCCTTCCGCTAGCAACCGCACAACCCGTTGCCGGTGCCCAGTCCACGGGGCCAGAAGTTGTTCCATCTCCCGGTCGGTGACTCGGCGGCCGGTCAACGCCCACCCCACGTTGTGTGCCACATGGTAGTCCCCGAAAGACACGTGATCGCCTGAACCGTGGCTGCGTTGCAGAACCTCCGCGGCCGTCCACACACCAACCCCCGGGATGCTGCGTAACGCAGACTCGATCCGCAGTAGACCACTGTTCGGCCCACCCGCCGGGACGCTGGCTTGCAGACGCCGCAGTGCCGACTCACGTTCAAGAGCGCGCACCAGAGTATTGCGCCGTTTACTATCCACGCGCGCCTGATGCCACTCCCACGACGGGATTCGCCTCCACCCAGCCCCGGTGGGAGGAACGAACAGTTCACCGGTTCGGCCCATCGGCCCAGGGGAAGGGTCCCCAAAACGAGTCACAAGTCGTAACCACGCCCCGAAAGCCTCGTGCGCTGTGACCTTCTGCGCCAAGATCGCCGCCGCGAGATGCTCAGGCAACGCACCAGAAGAACCCAACAACAAGCCCGGACGCTCGGAACGCATCCGCTGAACCAAGGCAGGGAGGTCAGGCAAAGAATCGAACTCGGTCCAGTCATCACTGCGCCCCAGCCAGTCGGGAGCATCCTGCAGGGCTTCTACCGCACCAGGGCCCCACGCCTGAAACCTGACCTGACGTGCCAACGGCCCACCCATACCGCGGGCGGCACCCCGGTTCGCTTGCGCCGACCGCGCGCGCTCCGCCCCGCCAGCAACCGCGGACGCACTCACACCTTCCGGCACAATCCTGACCTCAGCGATCCCGGACGGATAACGCACAGCCCGCCACGCATCGTGCGCAGTGATCCGCAACGATGGGTCACGCCGCCCATGCTGAAAAGCGGACACCACGGCACGCCACTCCAACGGGACCGGCGGAACCCAGCTGGCCTCAGCATCGGGGGTCATACCCTCACCGGATACAGGAACGCTCATATAGATACTGTTGCATGCACCCCTGACAGTTTCGCGGCAAGCGTGAGGCGCCGGTACCGTGGACTTATGCGTTACGCGAATTCCGTATTGGACCTCATTGGCGGCACCCCGCTGGTCAAGCTCAACTCGGTCACGGACGGCATTAAAGCGACCGTGCTCGCCAAGCTCGAGTTCTTGAATCCGGGCGGTTCGATCAAAGACCGTATTGCGTTGAAAATGATCGAACAAGCCGAGGAAGCCGGGAAACTCACAGCCGGTGGAACGATCGTTGAGCCGACCTCCGGCAACACTGGCGTGGGGCTTGCGATGGTGGGGCAGCTGAAGGGGTACCGGACGGTATTCGTGACCCCGGAGAAGGTCGCGGAAGAGAAACGCTCCGTTTTGAAGGCCTACGGGGCAGAGGTTGTGGTCACTCCGAACGGTGTGGCACCTGATTCACCGGAGTCCTACTACGGGGTTTCGGACCGTCTTGAACGCGAGATCGACGGCGCCTATAAGCCGGACCAGTTCTCTAATCCTGCCGCCCCGGAGTCACATTACGAAACTACCGGCCCCGAAATCTGGGCTGATACCGAAGGCCGCGTCACCCACGTGGTCATGGGTGCGGGTACCGGCGGCACAGTCACGGGTACGGGCCGATACCTCAAAGAAGTGTCCGATGGCGCAGTCCAGGTGATCGTCGCTGACCCGGATGGCTCGGTGTATTCCGGCGGCACGGGCCGCCCGTACGCGGTCGAAGGTGTGGGCGATGACATGTGGCCGGGCAACTATGATCCCGAGATACCCGATGCGGTCGAAGCTGTGAGCGATGCTGAAGCGTTTGCGATGGCGCGCCGCCTGGCTAAGGAAGAAGGCCTGCTGGTGGGTGGGTCCTCCGGGCTCGCCGTGGTCACCGCGCTGAATGCGGCCCGTGATCTCCCCGAGGACGCCGTCGTGGTTGTAGTGCTTCCGGATTCCGGCCGCGGCTACATGGGTAAGTTCTTCAATGACGCCTGGATGCTCGCCAACGGCTACAGCATCCAGGTGCCCGATGAGGCATCCACTGTTGGCGCGCAACAACAGCTGCCAGGGGTGCGCGGCGTGGACGAAGGCGTTACGCTCGCTGAAGCGAAGGAAGCGCTGGATGCCGCGGGTGTGAACGTTTTGCCTGTTGTTAGGGGCGGGCATTGGCCGGCTCGCGTAGGGGAGTTGGTGGGGTCGGTCACGCGTGAATCGGTGCGCTCCGCGCTGGATGCGGGCTCATCCCCGGAAACCTTGATTGATGCCGCGCACGCGGTGGGGCAGCACATGCCCACGATCGGGTGGTGTCAACCAGTCGAATGTTTGCACGAGCTGTTACGCGTCAACTCTGGCGTGGTGCTCTTACGCGATGGGGAAGCCATCGACGTCCTAAGCTGAATTGAAACTTTGAGATTGCATGGAGCGTGGAATGAGCGAGAACAAAAAAGACCACAACAACGAACACAAGACCACCGACCACAAGCACACTGAGCAAAACGCCACGGAGCAGGGTTTGGGTTTCTCGACCCGCGCCGTGCACGCAGGCCAAGAGTTTGATCCGATCACGGGCGCGGTAATCCCGCCGCTGCACATGTCCACGACGTACCATCCTCACTCGGTGGGTAACCTGCGTTTGGGCTACGACTATTCGCGCGGCACTAACCCGACCCGCGATAACTGGCAGGAGCAGATCGCCGCCCTGGAAGGTGGCGCTTACGGTATTTCTTTCGCCTCGGGCTTGGGTGCTGAGGACGCGATCATCCGGAGCTTGCTTTCGCCGCGGGACCGCATCGTGATGGGTAACGATGTTTATGGCGGCACGCATCGTTTGATCGATAAGATCCACGGCCCTAACGGCATCCGCCACACCCCCGTGGACATGACGGACACGGCAGCCGCTGTGCAGGCGATCCGTGAGGATGCGACTGCGATGGTGTGGATTGAGACGCCATCGAACCCGCTCATGAAGATCGCGGACATCGAGGCGTTGACAGCTGCTGGGCATGAGGCTGGTGCGATCGTTGTGGTGGATAACACGTTCGCTTCCCCGTACCTGCAGTCCCCGCTCGCACTCGGGGCGGACTTGGTGGTTCACTCGACCACTAAGTACCTTGGCGGGCATTCCGATGTGGTGGGCGGCGCAGTCGTCACGAACTCGGAGGAGCTGGCGGATAAGGTCCGGTTCATCCAGTTCGCTGCGGGCAACCAGTCCTCACCGTTCGATGCGTACATGACCACGCGTGGCGCGAAGACACTCGCGGTGCGGATGGAACGTCACTGCGATAACGCTGAAGCGGTAGTGAAATGGTTGCGGGGCCGTAAGGAAGTCACGAAGGTTCTGTATCCGGGACTTGCGGATCATCCGGGGCATCATGTTGCGGCACGCCAGATGAAGCGTTTTGGCGGCATGGTTTCCTTCCGGCTGGCAGGCGGTGCGGATGCGGCACGGGCTGTCGCGGAGAGCACGGAACTGTTCAGGCTCGCGGAATCGCTGGGCGGGATCGAATCCCTCATGAACTATCCGGCTGAGATGACCCACGCTTCCGTCAAGGGAACCGAACTAGAAGTGCCGGACGATCTGCTGCGGCTATCGGTCGGTATCGAGGACGCTGAAGACCTCATCGCAGACCTCGAACAGGCCTTCGCGCGGCTATAAGCCAGCACCCGGTGCGCGCCGCCGGTGAAAGTATCCGGTGCGCGCTGCCCGGGAACGCTGCCCGGTGAACGCTTGCCCGGTGAGCGCGGCCGAATCGTTATCTAAAACCGCTTGTGGGTGGTAGGCGGGCGCATTACTGTTCTCGCTATAGCTGTTGAAACGGGCAGTGGAGGTTCTTTAATGGCTTATTCAGCGAACGCAAGGAAACTACTCGCGAGTACTGGTGTGCTCCTTGCTGTTGGGGCAGGGCTGACCGGGTGTGATGCGTTTGGAAACGGTTGCGGTAAAGGTGCAGCTTCGCCTGAGGAAGCCGTTGAGGAATTCATTTCAGCTGCAGTGGCTGACGACGCGAAGAAAGCGTGCTCAGTCGGCGAAGAGGTCGCGACCACTGAGAACATCCAGCCGGTCATGGCGAAATACCGCGAAAAATACGCGGACCGTGACCTCAGCAAACTGACCTTCGAAAACCTCCCCGACCTACGAATGGGAAGCTCATTCGTTGTGAAGGTCGCTGAGAATGGGCGCGAGATCGAACGCATCAACGTCGCAGCCTATAAGGACAAGTACCAGTTCCCGACCAACCCGTCAGAAGACGGGGAGGACCAGAGTTCTCCCGCAGATTCAGAGCGGCCACCCGCATCAACGGAACCGGCAACATCTAAGGAAGCATCAGAGGATAAATAAACCAGCCGGAGGCGGGACTCTTGTGAGTCCCGCCTCCTTTATGGGTTCCGCGGCAGGCTGCGGGGTAGACTGGATTATCCGCCGATATCCGGCTTTCCCTCTATTAAATGCATGCCCCTTCGAACGGGGTCTATTCGCATGTGGTTTGTGTGCCTCGCCCGATGCGCGGCACTGTGTGTCGTGGAGGGAGTGAGCCGGTCACGGGCGTAACGCCCGCGTCCCGCGCACCCCACGAGTGCACGGTTGACGCCTCCCGCAGAAACAGGAGGCCACCGAGATGGCTCAAACTGACATGGCTGAAACCCACGAAACCACCAGCACCGAAACCAAGCCGGAGGGCCCGACGTTCGCTGAGCTGAACATCGAACCCCGCGTTCTGGCAGCGGTGGAAGACCTCGGCTACGAACGTCCCTCACCTATCCAAGCCGCGACCATCCCGACCCTGCTTGAAGGCCGCGACGTCGTGGGACTCGCACAGACCGGAACCGGTAAGACCGCGGCGTTCGCGATCCCCGCGCTCACCAAGATCGCGGAAATCAACGACGTCAACGGGCCAGCCGAAACCCCGCAGATCCTCGTGCTCGCACCAACCCGCGAACTCGCGCTCCAGGTAGCGGAAGCGTTCTCCTCCTACGCACGCTACTTCGACGACCTCACGATCCTGCCCGTCTACGGCGGCTCCCCATACGGTCCACAGCTCAAAGCGCTGCGCCGCGGGGCGCAGGTTGTGGTGGGCACCCCAGGCCGCGTTATCGACCACATCGAACGCGGATCACTCGACCTCTCCAACCTCCTCTACGTGGTCCTCGACGAAGCCGACGAAATGCTACGCATGGGCTTCGCCGAAGCCGTGGACACGATCCTCGAATCCACGCCGGAAGACAAGCAGGTCGCGCTGTTCTCCGCGACCATGCCTAAGCAGATCCGCCGCATCGCCGACACCTACCTCCGCGACCCCGAGCACATCGCAGTGGACACCGCATCGACCCCTGGCGCGAACATCCGTCAGCGCTACATCCAGGTCATGCACCAGTACAAGCTCGATGTCATGACGCGCCTGCTGGAAACCGAAGACACCGACGGCGTGATCGCTTTCGTGCGCACCCGCCAGGCGACTGAAGACGTCGCAACCAAGCTCAAGGCCCGTGGCTTCCGTGCCGCGGCGATCAACGGCGATGTCCCGCAGGTCCAGCGCGAGAAGACGGTGGATCAGCTCCGCGACGGCGTGATCGACATCCTCGTTGCGACCGACGTTGCCGCACGCGGCCTCGACGTTGAACGCATCTCGCACGTGTTCAACTACGACATCCCGCACGACACCGAATCCTATGTCCACCGCATCGGCCGCACAGGCCGCGCAGGGCGTACCGGGGACGCGATCCTGTTCATGACCCCGCGGGAACGCTACCTGCTCAAGCACATCGAACGCGCAACTGGCGGGACCGTCGAAGAAGCACAGATCCCGGGGATCGAAGCCGTCAACTCGTCCCGTCTGGGCCGGCTCGCTGAGCGCCTCACGCCTGCGCTCGAGCAAGAAGACCTCACCCCGTACCGCGAACTCGTGACCGAATACGTTGCCGAGAACGACGTTGACGCCGTGCAGGTTGCTGCTGCGTTCGCTTTTCTCGCTCAGGGCGGCAAGCCGCTGCTGACCGAGGAAATACCGACGACCCCGCCGGCGAAGAAAAAACGCACCAAACGCGAACGCGCACAGCACGATGCGGTGGCGGGCGAGCGCGGTGCCGCCGAGTCCCGTGGTCGCGGTAGCCGTGGAAGTCGCGACGACAGCGACAAGGTCACCTATAAACTCGCCGTGGGCCGCCGCAATCGCGCCATGCCTGGCGCTATCGTGGGCGCGCTCGCCAACGAAGGTGGGCTCGTGTCCAGCGACATCGGCCACATCGACATTCGTGAAAACTTCACACTCGTGGACCTGCCAGCGGATATGCCGGACTCAACCCTGGAGTTGCTGGCAGACACCCGGGTGGCCGGGCGCCGCATCGACATCCAGCTTGATCACGGCGGGCCATCCCGCGCACTACGCGGTGGGGGCCGCCCACACGCTGAGCGTCGTGGCGGGTCCCGCGATGAGCACCGCGAAGACCGGGGCGGCCACGGAGGGAAGTATGGCGGCCGTGAGAATCGTCACGCTTCCGGTTCCCGCGGTAAAAAGTCCTGGGACCGTGACGACCGCAAGGGCAGTTTCAAGCACAAGAAGAAGGACTCTGCTTCCCGTAAATTCAAGGATTCCAAAGACAAAGGCGCGCCTAAGTGGAAGCGCCGCGGCCGGTAACTGTCCGGCTACAGGTGAAGAGTTCGATGCGTTTTGGCGTTGGGAATAAACCCTGGTAGAGTCTTCATCTGTTGCCCCCTTAGCTCAGTGGTAGAGCGCAGTCTTGGTAAGACTGAGGTCATGGGATCGATTCCCATAGGGGGCTCTGAATGAGAATCCCGCAAGGCCCCCTCCGGATCGGGTCGGGGCCGGCGGGATTTTCTCATTCGTGGCGGTGTAGCTCAGCTGGTTAGAGCGCACGACTCATAATCGTGAGGTCGCGGGATCGAGTCCCGCCACCGCTACCAAGGAAAAGCCCCGGAATCCGTTGAGATTCCGGGGCTTTTCGCTTCCCTAGTGACTGTAGCCAGAGTGTAGCCAAAGCAGCGGGTGTAGCCAGCCGCGTAGCCAAGGCCCGAATGTCCAGCCTGCTGAGACAGATTCTCCAGGAGCGATTCTCCCGAGATTCGACCCTCACCACCCTGGCTCCAGCTTGGCCAAATCTGGCGTCCAAGGCTCCGTCTGCACCACCCGGACGTCGCCCAAGACGACAACGTCTCCCTCGACACGCCAGCGCTCCGGCGACGTTCCGGCAGAGATGCGCCCTTCACCAACAACCTCCCCGCTGCCGAAGAGTGTAGTCCCCTCAGCCAGCCGCGGGCCCACCAGGCGAACGCTGCCGCACAGTCGGGCGTTCCGCTCCAAGACCGTCCCCGCGCACGCGTACGACGCCCCCGTCAGCAGCGCACGGTCGTCCAAGCCAACGGTCCAGTCTGCCCATGCAAACAGACCAACCTGGCCGGGGAAGAACACCGTCGGCCCGGGCTCATCGGGCTTCACTAGGTGCCCGCCAGCAACGCGCAGCTCAACGTTCACGGTCGGTGACGGCGTCGAGCGGAACGGCACCCAGTTCGCGCTCACAAGCATCTGCACCGGGTAGTCCGGCTGCGCGCGCCAGACGAATCTGCCGTTGACGATCTCGAAGCCCGGGCGCTGGTAGTAGCCGTCGTCCAACGGGCCGAAGCCACCGCGGTTCTTGTGCGAGCTCACGCGGCCGCCTGCGGGCTCAGAACGGTGCCGGCGGGCATTGGCGCGGGAAGAGATGCGAACGCCTCGTACGAGGCCAGCAGGGCGTTCTTGGGCGGCAGCGACAGTACGCTGTCCTGCAGCAGCGCTTCGCGCACCGTCGGCATCGGCGGCACGGGGGAATGCATCCCCATTGTGTCCAGCGCGGCCGAGAGGACGATGTCCTCATTGATGTTGAGCCCAGCCGACAGTGCAGTCACGACGTCGCGTGAGAGCAGCTCCAGGGGCTTGCGCGCCATGCGCTGGATCGCCGAATGAGAGAGCGGCAAGCCAGCCTCGGCAGCGCGCGGCGACAGTTCGGAACGCGATTCTCTGCACGCGCATCGCGTCGAGGATGAGTTCTCCGAGCGGGTTCTCGGTCATGGTTTGGCCTCCTTAGAGTCGGCACTTGATGTCTCGCCCGGCCGCGCTCGGCGGCGCGTCGGTTTGTACTCAGAACTGTGCTCGAAGGGTGTGACAGAACGTGGCTGGCGGTCCGTTTCTGGGGCCGAGATCGCTGTCGCGGACCAACCGCGGCCTGGCTCCGCCGCCGCGGTCGTCCGCTCGGCGATCTTGGTCCTGGACGTGCACTATGGCTGCGCCGCCGTGCGGACGCATGGGAGCTGGTGACGCAAATCCAAGTGCAGGCAACTTCCGATCCTGTGGAATTGATTAGATCGTTCTGCGACGAAAGGGATGATTCCCCACACAAGTTCGCAGGCGGCCGTCTAACGGCTTGGACCTACACGCGTGGGTGGGGTGGCCATCTGGATGCACGAAGGGCCCCTGTGGGGTTGAACTGGTCAGCTACTTCGGTCTGCAAGAGCGTGTAGCGGCGCATGATCTCCTGCATGAGCTGATCCGTCGAGAACTGCTCCAGCAGCGGCAATTTGTCCTGCTGCGATCCGCTGGCAAGGACCTCTGCGGTGATCTCGCCGCCATACTTCATGGCGTACCAGATTGAACCGGGAGCAAGCTCCAACGCCTGCCCCCGGCACGCATTTCTCTCTCAGGTCTTGACGACATCTTCCTGTATGGGCAACTACAGCTAGTCCCGGAGTGCTTCATCCGGTTCCATATTGGCCGCCTTTGCAGCTGGCAGGAAGGCCCCAAGGAGCATACCAACAGTAGGCAGAATGGCCACCAATACTAATGCACCAACACTTGGAAATGACCAAGGGCTAACAGACATGTTCAGTGCATCTTGTGAGGACACAACGGCTGTTAAAATCGGCGACAGAACGCAGCTTATGGCAACGGCCAGCAGCCCGACTGAAACTCCGACCAATGCCAACGCTCCCATGATGAGCCGGAAAATCGTCATCTTCTCGTACCCAAGGGCGCGCAAGAGACCTATGTCCCGGCGGCGAAGTTTCGTCCATGACGAAGCCAATGACAAACCAACTCCAAGCGCAACGGCAACCGTCAGGTACGTCAGCAAGGTAGAGCCGAGCGCGAGAATATCTAGTGTTGACGAAAGCTCAGGGGTTTGTGTTGCCAGGGCAGATACATCGAAACCCATTTGTGATAGGTTCGCTTGAACGCCTGCGACTTCGTCTACGGAACCTACCTGGACATACGCCGTCACCGGCGGTTCGAGTTTTGTTCCCGGAGGTGATGTTAGCTCCAAAAATGTATTCAGGGTTTTCTGCGAGACATAAGCAGGAGTCGGACCAGATTTGTCGGGAACCGAGTTATCAGCAACGGCCGTTACTTGGAGGGGAAAATAGCCGGGTTCGCCTGTACCTACGGAAACAACCCGGGTGTACTCAAGTCGGACCGTCGTTCCGACGGTTTGTTCCAGTGATCCTCCCATAACTTGTTGGGGAAGTACGATCTGACCATCCCCGATTGTTTCGATGGCGTCGTCATCTCCGACTATAACTTTGCTTGTCAGTCCCGGTACCACCGGCGTCAAGCTAATTACTCCGGGATTCAGCTGACTGTCGGGCCAATCACTCTCATCCGCAAGCAAGACGCTAACTTGTCTCCACGGGTACACGGATGTCACATTGTCGAGTGTCTCTATTTTCTCTAGGGTAGCCTCGTCAAGGACTGCTGTGGTGTGCTCGGCTTCGGCAGATACTTCGATTAAGGTTAGCGCTGAACCTGTCTGTAGTCGTTCAACCGCTTTAGATACCCCTGCTTCGACGACTGCGCTCGATAGCAACGACGCAATCGATGCCAGTAACACCATCGTTAAAGCGAGCGAAGACGACAAAAGAATCCTGCGAACGTCCGCTCTCAACATGACGGAGAATCCGCTATTCATTTTCGCACCTAACGAAAGTTTCGCGGTCTGCCACAGATCCCATGGATTCGTCGTGAGTAGCTACTACTACGGCAACTCCCTGCCCGCGCAGATCATCTAGCATCGAATACACAGCCTCCCGCTGAGTCGAGTCCAAGCCCGATGTAGGTTCGTCAGCCAACACTAATGAAGGGCGGTTGACCAAAGCTCTACAAATTCCAACACGCTGCATTTCCCCACCTGACAGATGAACGGCACGTTCATTCAGGAGTTTCTCGAGACCGAATGGTTCCAGAAGCCGTCTGATAGCAGAAGTAGTAAGACCGCCATTGGAAGCAACCCTCAAGTTCTCGGCGACTGATAAATGCTCGAAGAGGTTCGAATTCTGGAAAATCACACCAATCTCGGAACGTCGAAGTATAGAAGTCTGTTCATTAGACGGGGATTTTCCATTGAATAGAACTCGCCCACTCGTTGGATTCGAGAGAAACGACCCCAACCGAATGGCCGTTGATTTCCCGCTTCCGGAATTTCCGCGGAACCATGCAATCTCTCCGGCATGAACATCGAAGTCGAAATTGCGTAAAACAGTGCGTCTGCCATATTTCTTGCTGACATCCACGAACTGCAATAATGGATAATTTGAAGGTGTCAAATTAAACAGCTTTCTGCGCGATTACAGTCATGTTGAGAGAACAACCAAGATCTTGAGTCTTCGAAACTAAGACGAATCCGGGATAGCCGGGGCATTTCTTCCAAGAATCTTTCTCACGTGAGATACTTTTCAAGTCGTCCTGTGTCAGTTGGACGACGCTAGAATTCGGTAATGCCGCAGCAGCGTACATAAACTGGTCGACACTTTTGGCCTTGCCCCGAATCCACGTTAACATCTCGGCTTGAAGCCTCGGGAACATCCCTGAAACCTCTTCTTGATTAGCGAATAGGTGCACGTCAACCAAAGCTGAAGCAGCAATCTTTTGGTCAACTGGGTTGCTACCTGGATCGAAGCTGATCAATTTAGCTAAACTTATGCCAGGTTCGATGATCGTGGCAGCTGATGCATCATTCAGATAGTCAGGAAGTGTATCCAGCGTGACTTTGCTTCCATATTCGTTCATGGCTTGCCTTGCCAAGTCTCTTTGCGCTTGTGATGGGTTCTCACCAGCAAGTACAAGTGCTGCCGCTGCATTTAGACGTACCGATATTGGTAGCTCAATTTCGTTGAACGAGGTTTGCAAGTTCTCGATGGTCTGGTCGGTAAAGACCTCGCGAGTTCGTTCCCCAAGTAGATTTGCGAACAGGAGTGCGGTGTCGATGCGGCTAACTGTGGTCACCTGGGCGCCCGCGGTAATTTGCTCTGGATTCAGCAACCATCCATCATCATCCATAAAAGCCCGTGAAGAAGCAACCAGTTCGTCACTGACTCTGGTGCGCTGTTCAGCTGATTCCGACGGGGGCCAGTACTTTACGACAAATACGATTCCAACTATAATAATCAGGGATAAGATAGCGGCAACGCCAGCACCGGCCCAGATTTTCTTCATTTAATTTCCTTCGGGTTTCAACGCATGTTGGCTTCACTTGCGCGAAACCAACATGCGTCTGCTTGCGAACGGTTGCTTCTAAAGGCGGACGTGAATATTGCGGTGAGTACCGTATTGGAGTGCTCCGCCGTGCAAATCTAGTCCAACGTAGAGAGCTCCCCAGCCTCCGCACACACTTCCGCTCAAATATGCACCCTTTGCCCCATTAGTGTTCTTCTAGTACAGAGATTTGTTTCCCCGGGTAGAACCCGCCGTTGCACCCTTAATCGAGATGCTTCCGAGTCCAATTTGATAGAAAGCGGTTTCATTATCGATCCATTTCGGCTTCTTTGAGATTACAACGGATGTTTGGAACTTGCCGCACCCTCCCTTAGCTACGGTAGAGATCCATGCGTTTCCTGTGATCTTTGCACCGTTCGGGTAGTGGTTTGAGTCGGAACCCTTTGTGGCATTGGCGACTGGGGCCGTTACAAGCGTTGATCCGATGATCGAAAGTACTGCCAGTCCGGCGACTGACATTCTCTTCAGGTATTCCGATTTCATCTTTCCCCTTTTCTTGTTGAATGGCGCGAAGTGCGCAATTGCAAGTTTACGCTGATCGATAGTAATTGGCGATAGTACTTATCGAATTCTCTAGCCTTCAATCAGGAGCTTATATAGTATATGTTACTTATACTGGTAGCCCTTTTTCTGGAACCGACCTGGCTTCGTTTCCTTTGGAAGTCTTGTGACGGAGGTGTGCCGCATCAGCTTCTTAGTCGGCTGTGCGTGATCGCTTGACCCTGGTCAGGAAGTGTGAGAGTGGTTCAAGGGCGGATGATCGCCATTCTGTAAGTTCGGGAGGCCTAGGAAGTGGTGCGGTCCTCGAATCCGCACCGTGGCAGCATGATTACAGTGATGACCTTCCCGCTGGCAGTCCGGGCGTGGGCGACACGATGGAGCAGTTCGACGTAGGCTTCGGTAGTGTCGATACCTCCCCGATCTGGGGGGCTCAAGCGGTCCGGAGTTCGGGTAGGGACCTATTTTTGCATCACGCGCGGACGCTGCGGAAGTGTGGACGTCACGCTACGTAATTCTCGTTCCGGAGTCAGAGAATGAGGCGCTGCGTAAAGCCATCGCATACACGTTCCCAGCGAACCCGAGCCTCGGGGTATCTCAAAAAGGACTGTCCGCTCGTCAGCGACCGCACAGGGACTGGGGTCTCTGTGACCTTAGCCTGCTGGATTCTGGAGTTGGGGGTCAGCGGAATTGCCAAGCTCTCGTAGTCCCGTCCAAGGCTGGCGAGCAAAGCAGAGCGTTTTGTTGGAACACCCCGACCGACACTCACTCCAGGTTCGGCGCTTTCGGGTGCGGGCGCCTGCGCGACAGGGCCGCAAGAATTGGCGCGAGCAGTCGGTGTTACAGCGTGAGGTTGTGGTCCGGTCCACCGGTCTGATTTTCGCGTTGCAGTGCCCACGGGTCATGGGTGGGTAAGTGTGGCTGGGCCGCTGGTGTTCGGCGGCCTTATCGATCGGGAATTCACCGGGGATGTGCCGGAAAGGGGGTGGCTCACCTGTTGTACCGAGTAGCTCCCGAACACCGTCAAATGCTATGCCTGTTCGATTCAGGGTGCATACTCGAACACATTTGTCGGCTACTCCATTGCCTGCGTGATGACCGCTATACCGGCTTCAGGTGCCTTGAAGTCAGCATCTACCCCTCTGTGGAGGTGAAGCCGAGGGGTGTAGACGGCACACCCATCGGTGCTCATAGTTCCGGCCCCGGGAAATGGAGCACGTACTCGTCCGGCACTGCATGGTTGGCTCAATGGGGTTCAGCCGCCGCGTCGACGATTGACTCGGCGGCCGCGCCCCACCGAACATGAGTACAAGCCCGGCTTTGCCCTGGTTCTCGACGGCCAGGCCATAGCCGTCACCAACGCCTGCCCGCGCCACGCATTTCTCTAGAATTCGCAAATCGGCTGGGGGCCTTTCCTGTTAAGCTGACGAATTAACCAGACGAGATAAACAGACGATTCCAAGGGGTGCTTCCATGCTTCCGCTGCACGGTTATAAGGATGCGGTCCTAGAGTGGCTTTCAAAACGCGGGTGTGGCAGTTTATCGCCCCAGGTTTGCGCGGTTTTTTCTGAATCATCTTTTGAGCCGGGCCAGGCTGGTCTTGCTGACTATTTTGACTCCGGAGCGCATATCTCTTGGCTCGCCGGTCCAGGAATCTCGGGGATCGACTGGCCTAGAAACACATCTGGAGAGATGTTGGCTCACGTCGCTACTTTTTGCTTATCCGACGCCCAACTTCATCCGGAAACAAGAGCTTCTTGGGGGGACGACTTAGATCTACCAAGCGGGTTTCTAGAGATCTACCATGACTTACAAACCTATGGTGATGACCCAGCTGATCGGAACGAACGGGGCTGGCTGGTGAGATATATCCCAGATGTGACCGGCTTGCATCTGGTCAATGAAGCTGTCGGTCTGGACCCTGTTAGCGGTGATGAGTGTCAGCAGGGGCTCATGATGCCGGGCTTCACGTTGCCGACGTTTGAAGATCTGCCAACCAACTCCGCAGTTACTTTTGATCAGTGGGAGTCGTGTTTCGAGGAACTAGAGGCAGAATGGCATCTGCAGCGGTTCGGGGTTAACGCTGACTCTCAGATTCCCTATAGCCATCTAGGCGGCCACTCCGCGCACGGGAAGTCTGCTGTTTTTGCCCTGCTACATGAAGTACTGCCACTAGGTGACGGCGATGAGCATTATTTGCTTGCTTCGTTCGAGTCGTGGACAACGCTCAACGGCTGGTTCGGCGATGCGGGCACCTTAGAAGTATGGATAAGAAAGCAAGATCTCGCCCAGCAGCGCTTCGATGAGGCTTGGTGCCTGATACGTAACGACTAGCAACTCGTCAGTTAAACCCCACCTCTTGAATAAATAACATAAAATACTATAATTATTAGTAGATACAAATAGATATTGCTCTAGTTAGATATTGCTCTAGTGTTTATTGTTTTAGATGCTTGGCGCGCGCCGAGCGCTAACTCACAAGCAGCACTTCAGGGACAGGGAGGGGTTTCCATGACTCAGGCTCAAACCAGCCAGGCTCAAGCCAACAACACGCCCCAGCTCGCTGGCGGCCAGCTTCTGAACATCAAAGCGAAAGAAACGATGAGCCGGGAACAGCTCGCCGATCTCCTCGAAGGGCTCGCGCAGCGCATCCGCACAGGCGAAGCCACCGTCTCCGACGGCGTGACCGCAGAAACCCTGCAGCTCCCGCACACCCTCAAAGTAGAGCTCGAAGCCAAAGATGTAACCCGCCGCAGCGGCCGCATCAAACGCGAATTCGAACTCGAAATGGAATGGTACGTCGACGCCCACGGGCAGCCAGAGCAAGGCACCAAGCCCACCGGCATCTTGATCAGCTAAACCCGAGCATCGGCCACTAGACTGGTAACCATGCTCAACTGGGACTCCGCCTCTACACTCACGAAGGCCATGCTGATCGCGACCATCGCCGCGGTCCTCATCGGCCTCGTGCTCCTCATCATGGGCGCCATCCAAGACAACACCGGTCTGTTCACCGCCGCATCCGTGTTCCTGATGATCGGCATCATCGCCCACGTCATCGGATTCGGTTCCCGCATGCGGGACGGCCGCCGAGCACTCAAACAGAAAATGAACAGCGCCGGACCGCGGCGCGGAAGGTGAGCCACATGGGCGTGAATGCAGACCTGCAGGGCCACACTTACCCTGCCGCCGCACCATATTCGGTCGGACGAGAAGCAATCCGCGACTTCGCACGCGCAGTCAAAGCAACCCATCCACACCACTACGATGTGAAAGCCGCGCAAGCCGCCGGCCACGCTGACCTAGTCGCCCCGCCAACCTTCGCGGTCGTGATCGCCCAGCGCGCTGAAGCCGCCTACATCACCGACCCGAACTCCGGCATCGACTTCTCCCGCGTCGTCCACGCAGACGAACGCTTCACCCACGTCCGCCCGCTCGTCGCCGGCGACGAAATCACCGCCACCGTGACCGTGGACCGCGCCCGCGCCGTCGGAACCGGCGGGATGGTCACCACATCAACCGTGCTCACAGACGCCAACGGCGAAACCGTGTGCACCGTACGCTCAACCCTCATGATCCGCGGGGAGGACGACTAAGAATGGCTGCCTTCGAAACGGGCCAAGAACTCGGCCGCACACAGATCGAACTGACCCGCGCCGACCTCGTCCGCTACGCTGGCGCATCAGGCGACTTCAACCCGATCCACTGGAACGACCGCTTCGCAACCGAAGTAGGGCTACCCGGGGTGATCGCGCACGGGATGCTCACGATGGGCGCTGCCGTCCAACTTGTAACCGACTGGGCAGGGTGCCCCGGCAGAATCGAGGACTACCAGACCCGCTTCACCGGCATGGTCCCAGTAGCCGATGGGGCCGGCACGAACCCCGCTGAAGCCGTCGGCGCAACCCTCGATGTGGTTGCCACGGTCGGCAAGGTCGTGGACGAAGACCGCATCCGCGTGGACCTCGAAGTGACCCTGGACGGCGAGAAAGTACTCAACCGCGCGCAAGCGATCGTGAATGTCTCCGGACGCTCCGAGGCCGCATGAGCAAGCAGGTGCAACAGGGACAGCAGCAGGGCCAGCAAGAACCAGAGGGCCAGCGGAATCTCAGCGAGATCACGACGCTCAGTGACATCACAACGATGGGCGTGGGCGGGCCAGCCGACCGCTTCATCGTGGCCCGCACGCGTGACGAGATCCTCGAAGGAGTCCAAGAGGCTGACGCCGCCGGAACCCCGCTGCTGATTGTTGGCGGCGGCTCCAACCTGGTGATCGCTGACGAAGGCTACCGGGGGACCGTCCTGCAGATCGCAACCCGCGGCATCACCGTGGGCGAAGAAGATCAACCGGGTCAAGACGCCGCTGTCGGTGGTGAAGGGGCTGGCGCTGCTGATGCCACCCAAGCCGCCGCCGGGGATGGCATTGTTCCGGTGACGATCGAAGCAGGGCATCCGTGGGACGAGGCCGTCGCGTGGACCGTTGAACACGAGCTCGGAGGGCTTGAAGCTCTTTCCGGTATCCCTGGTGCGGCAGGCGCGACCCCGGTTCAGAACGTGGGCGCATACGGTGCCGACGTCTCCAACACGCTGCTCTCGATCGAGGCGTGGGACCGGCACGAAGGCAAGCTCGTGACCCTGCAGGCCTCCGAGCTGGACTTGACCTACCGGAACTCCGTTCTGAAGCGCGCAACCCAGAACGGTTCGCCTCGCTGGGTTGTGTTGGCCGTGACGTTCGGGCTCAAACGAGGCGAAGCGTTGCCTGTCGCTTATGATCAGCTCGCTCGCGCCCTCAACGTCGGGCTCGGGACCCGGGTCTCGCTGGCTGAAGTCCGTACCGCCGTGCTGGGTTTGCGCCGCTCTAAAGGCATGGTCCTGGAGGCGGGGGACCCAGACACGAACTCGTGCGGTTCATTCTTCATGAACCCGATTGTCGAGGAATCGCTCACTGCCGCGTTGCCAGCGGATGCTCCGCGCTATCCGGCGGGCAAAGACGGCTACGTCAAACTGTCTGCGGCGTGGCTGATCGACCACGCGGGCTACCACAAGGGCTTCGGAATGAAAGGCCAGCCGGGCGAGGAGATCGCTGGCGGCCGCGCATCGTTGTCCTCTAAGCACACACTCGCCGTCACCAACCAGGGTGGTGCCTCGTGCGCCGACGTCGTGGCGCTCGCCAGTGCGGTACGCGACGGAGTCAAGGAAGCATGGGGGATCGAACTCCACCATGAGCCCTTGCTCATCGGAACCTCGCTCGACGCCTGAAACGCGACGCCTGAAACGCGAGGCCCGCACAGGCCCCGCATAAAGCGTTAAATGTGTGAGCGCTCAGCCACAACGGCTGAGCGCTCACACATTTAAAGACGGCCACGATCGCCGCAGAAAGGCCTTACAGGTTGCCGAGCGCGATCTGGAGCATGCGGCGCAGCGGCTCGGCTGCGCCCCACAGCAGCTGGTCGCCGACCGTGAACGCGGAAATGTACTGCGGGCCCATCTCCAACTGACGCAAGCGACCCACCGGGATGTTCAGCGTTCCGGATGCCGCGACCGGGGTCAGCTGATGCATGGTCGCTTCCTTCTCGTTCGGAACAACCGTGGCCCACTCGTTATCGGAGTCGATCAGGCGGGCGACCTCGTCGAGGCCCACGTCTTCACGCAATTTGATCGTGAGCGCCTGCGAGTGGGACCGCATCGCGCCGATGCGCACGCATAGGCCATCGACCATGATGTGGTTCTCAGCCGTGGTGCCCAGGACCTTGTTGGTCTCCACACCGGCTTTCCACTCTTCGCGGGACTGGCCGTTGCCGAGGTCGGAATCGATCCACGGGATGAGGTTGCCCGCCAGTGGCACACCGAACTGGGTTGCGTCGAGCTCACCGGAACGCTGTTTACGCAGAACGTCGGTGTCGATCTGGGTGATCGCGGACGCCGGATCATCCAGTAGCTCCTTGACGGATGCGTTGATATCGCCGAACTGGGTCAGCAACTCACGCATGTGGCGCGCGCCGCCACCCGAGGCTGCTTGGTAGGTCATCGAGGTCGCCCATTCGACCAGGCCGTTGCGGAACAGGCCGCCTAGGCCCATGAGCATGCAGGACACAGTGCAGTTACCGCCCACAAAATCCTTGACGCCGGTCTCAAGGCCGCGGTCGATCACGTTCCGGTTGACCGGATCCAGCACGATGATCGAGTCCTCTTCCATCCGCAGCGTGCTCGCCGCATCGATCCAGATGCCGTCCCAGCCTGCCGCGCGCAGCTTGCCGTGCACAGCGCTCGTGTAGTCGCCGCCTTGCGCGGTGACGATGATCGGCAGCTTGGCGAGCTCATCGATATCGTGAGCATCCTTGAGCGCTGGCGCACCCTCAGCGAACGTTGGGGCGGCCGCGCCAGCCTGGGACGTCGAGAAGAACACCGGGTCAATACCGGCGAAATCCCCTTCATCTTGCATACGATGCATGAGGACCGAACCCACCATGCCGCGGTAACCGACAAAACCTACAGCCTTAGAAGTCATAGCTTCAAGGCTACGCGAGAACGCCGGCGCTAAGCCCGAATCTTTCGCATTATGATCCCGGCAGGCGTTAGGCTCGCCAGGGCAGGTCAGAGCCTCGCTGCTGCAGGAACTCCCACAGCATCTCAGATGCCTTGATGAGGTTCGCGGTGAACTCCTCGGGTTTCTCCGCGGTATCCACATTCCACGAGACACAGAACTCGGTGGCTTCCGGCAACGGAGTGTAGGAGATGCCGAAACCCTCCGGCCGGGTGGGTACAAAGCAGTAACGCACAATCTGCTCGGGGCCACCCACCGAGGTCGTGGAGAGGAAGTCCCGGCGCGCTGCCAGCACGGCGTCATCGGTGAAGAACGGATCGCTGGCATCGATCGTCGCCATCATTTGGATGTGGCGGTCGAAACCGTTACCGGACTTGCAGCGCTTGACCCAGCCGCGGTGTGCGTTGACGGCCGCGAGTAGATCCTCATGAGTCGCGGTGCCCGCAACGAGTTTGCGAGCGAAAGCAACGGCCTCGCCGGTAGCGGAACGCAGACATTCGGTGCGGCCAGCACGGTATTCACGCATATCCACGGCCTCATAGACCGCGCGGATGCGACCATAAGTGAGCTGCTGCGCGATGTGCATGGTCAGCTGAGCTACCGCGTCACGGCTGATCTTGAACGGCATGTGCGCAGGTGGTCGATGCGGCGCGGTGACGATCTGCACCGTGAACTTCGAGGCCAGCTCCGTGTAGGCGGCAACCCGCTCACGGAGCTGCGCCGTGGTCGCCTCATCGAGCGTCCACACAAGCTCCTCGGCATCGAGCCGTGTGAGTTCTTCTGAGGTTTCCGCCGGCAACTGCACGGTCTGGAGGCGTTTCATGGCGGTGACCAGCGTGGCGCCGTCGATGCAGGAGTGCTCCACATGCACCGCGGCCCACTCGTCGGGAAGACTCACCTGATAGCTCAACGGCTTATACGCCCATGCCCCGCGCGGGGTGAAGGTTGCCTCACGGATGCGCTGGGTATCTGTGGCGCCGCCGTCGGTCAATAGCTCAACGGTGAAGAGCATGTCGGCTAGACGGTCATACACCAGATGGTTGCCGCTGTGCTCCAGCATGTCTGGAAGCAGATCGTCAAGAACACCGGAACCCAGCAGGGAAGGGGCGTTGAAATCGAGCTCTGGGGGTTTCGTTGTCGCTGCTTGAATGTTCTCCAACGCGGCCCGCAGCGCTTCGGCGCAAGCCGGCTTGCCGGCACTGTCAGTGATAGGTACGGCGAAGAGGCGACCGTTGACGAAAACGCCGATCTCCCGGTTCGCCTCATCTAGCGTGCATGGGAAGACCTGATCTTCCCCCTCTAACGGGAGGCGTATTGAGCCACCGTAGACGAACCATTGATTCAACGTGATGCGGTTGCCGCGGGCGTCCACATCCTCCGGCAGATTCCCAGAGGCCACCTGCAGGTGCACCATAGCTGCGCGCTGAATGAACTCAACCGCTCCATCTAAGCCTAGAGATGTGTGCTCGCGGGGGCGAGCGAGCTGGAAGCAGACATTGGTGCTCAGAGGCAGCGGCTCACGGACGGTGAGGTAGCTGGAATACCATTCCTCGTGCAACCAGTTGGTGCCTTCAGCGGCGAGGGCCTCGGCGCGCTCACGCAGAGCGGCATCGAGCTTAGGGCCGGTGCCCGTGCGGAATTTCTCGACGATTTCGTGAGCGTGTTCCAGTTCAGCGCCTTCGAGCACTGCGCGGAGCGCATGTTCATACGCATCGAGAGTGCCGTCCAACGGCGGGACCTCGAGCGGCTTCAGATCCAGTGTTGCAGGATGCGGGATGATCCCGGGATGCCTGGTCATGCTTCGAAGCCTCCTACAGCTAGATCTTCGCTACAGCACTGTGCTGAATCCTTATGGAACGCGGCCCCTAACAAACCCGGGACCTTAGGAATCGCAGGACGTAAGAAGCCCGATCCCTTAGGAATCGCGCTGTTTCTGCTCGGCCTGTTCTTGAGCCGCTTGTTTCTCTTCAGCTTGTGCGCGTTCGGTTTCGAGGCGCTCGGCTTCGCGCGCATGCCAACGGTCGATTGCTTCTTGACCGGTATAGAACTCCTCGACCGCTTCCATCCGTTCGGCAACGAGTTTCTTCCGGATACTGATGCTGCGCACAGCAGCCCACACGAACGCCTGGACCACAACCACTAACAGGATCACGCCCGCGATCTTGTTGCCAACGATCACAGCCCACACACCCGCCGCCGCGCTCGCGAGCGCGAGCACCGGGAACAACATGTAGCCCAGCAGGAAATGCAGCTCCGGGCGTGGAGTGCCCAGAACCAGATCCTCGCTAGCGTCAGCTTCTGCGCTCGCCGCGTCGTTGTTCACTGACGCGCTACCCGCTGGGCCTTCCGGGGTCGTGTTTTTCTCCGGGGTCGTATTCATGTCAGCCTTTTCGTTGGTACACATCCACGCGGTAGCGCAGCTGTTGTTTTTCGCTCTCGATCCAGCCCTCACCTGCCGGGCTTGAGGTCACGTGTTCCCACCCCACACCGAGCTCGGGAGCGAGCGTGTCGCCTTCAACCTGGGTGTCAACGGTTGTGACCACGGCGAGGTTCGCCATCGGCTCTAGGGCTTCATAGATCGCCCCGCCACCAACAATCCAGACCTGCTCGCTACCTTCGCTGTTATAGGCGATGTCGAGCGCTTCAGCGATCGAATCCACAGCGTGCCCGCCGGCGGCGGAAACCTGGTTGCGGGTTTCCGCCTGGGTTGTCAGCACGATGTTGGTGCGGTCAGAGAACGGACGGAACGCGGCCGGGATGGACTCCCAGGTTTTGCGTCCCATGATTACGGGATGGCCCTCGGTGACGTGTTTGAAGAACGCGAGGTCTTCGGGCAACCGCCACGGAATATCGCCGTCTACACCGATCACACGCTCAGCTGAATGAGCCCAGATCATACCGATTTGGCGTGCCGATTCGTGCGGGAGGAAGTCTTCAGAGAAATGGTGATGCATTGAAATGTGTGTTCAACGTCCTTGGAAACAGTCAGGTTTGGGAACTGTCCGGTAGTGTGCCCGTTCAGACCGCGATCGGCGCGGCAATACCTGGATGGTGCTGGTAGTTCTCCACGATGAAGTCCTCAAGCTCGTAGTCGAAGATAGACTCCGGCTTCCGTGCGAAACGCAGCGTTGGGTATTCGTAGGGCTCCCGCTCAAGCTGGGTTTTGACTTGCTCGATGTGGTTCTCATAGATATGAACGTCCCCGCCCGTCCACACGAACTCGCCAGGTTCCAAGCCCAGCTGCTGGGCCATCATGTGCACCAAGAGGGAATAGGAAGCGATGTTGAACGGCACGCCTAGGAACGTGTCAGCTGAACGCTGATACAGCTGGCACGAGAGCTTGCCGTTGGCGATATAGAACTGGAAGAACGCGTGGCACGGCGGCAGGGCCATGTTCTTGATCTCAGCGACGTTCCAGGCAGAGACGATGTGGCGGCGCGAATCAGGGTTATCGCGCAGCTGCTGCATGACCTCGGAGATCTGGTCGATGTGGCCGCCATCGGGGGTCGGCCACGAACGCCACTGGACGCCATAGACAGGGCCGAGCTCGCCGTTCTCATCAGCCCATTCATTCCAGATGCGCACGCCCCGTTCCTGCAGCCAGCGCACGTTCGAATCCCCACGCAAGAACCACAACAGTTCCAAAGCGACTGACTTGAAGTGCACGCGCTTGGTCGTGATCAGTGGGAGAGTGCCGTTGCTGAGGTCGTAACGGATCTGACGGCCAAAAACAGAGATTGTCCCGGTACCGGTCCGGTCAGATTTCGGGGTCCCGTTCTCCAGGACGTCCTTGAGCATGTCTTCATATGGCGTGGGGACGGTCATGAGACTCGATTCTACGCAGGGAGTAACCAAAAACACGGAAGGCTGTGGACAACGATACGCCCCATGCCTGGCTGTGGAAGCTGGGTTTAGCGGGCACGCAACACGGCGTACTGCGGGTGCTTCTCAAGGTAGTCGGCAGTGTAGGTGCACACTGGATCGACTTTGAGGCCCAACGCCCACAAGCGCTCCAGGACGATCGTGGTGAGCGCGCGTGCATAGCCGCGGCGGGAAAACTCTTCCCTGATGATCGTGTGGATGAAACTCAACACGTCGCCGTCTTGTTCGTACTGAATGAACCCGATGAAATCATCGCCATCGTACAGATTGAAACGAGACTGGACCTCGTCCTGCTCAACACGGAGCGTGTGCTGCTGAATCAGTGGAGGTTGCGGCATGGCAGGTTCCTTTCAACACGGCGCAAAACACGCCACGAACGCTGTGGGTGCTTCACCTCCGAGCCTACCAAGCACACGCTTGAAGCGATCGAGTCGCTCGAGCAGACACTCGTGAGCCGAATCAGTCTTCGAACGGCTTGTGGATCTCCACCGCAACGGCACGCCACCGGCGTTTAGCATCCAACGCCCGGTGCAAGATGATCGCTTCCCCCGGAGCCAGGTACGGGTTCTCTTGAGGCAAGAACTCCCGCAGTTCTTTAGGCGTCACCGTTTTCAGAGCCTTCAACAGGGTTGGCATCACGGGGCGATGCGAACACACCAACGTAGACTTCGGGTTGTTGAACTGCTTCAACAGGATCCGTTGAGCCTTATCCGGGTCACGGTCAGCGGCGTGCTCGGTCAAAGCGGTCTGCTTCTTGATGCTCATATCCATAGCCGCCGCATACGGCTGCACCGTCTGAACACATCGAGTCCAACGGCTTGAAACCAACCGTTCCGGCTGCCACACCGTCAGCATGCGAGCCAAGGCACGTGCCTGCGTGAAACCAGTTCGAGCCAATGTGCGCTCACCCTCGGAGCGGGTCCAGCTGTTGCGCGGCTTCGCTTTCGCGTGCCGCACCAAAAGGAACGGCGTCGTCTTCAAAAGCCCCTGCTCATACGCATCGACCACGGCCTTGATAGGGGCCTTGTCCGCATCGTTGGTGAGCTTCTTCAAAGCCTTCGACGGCGAATACCAGCGGGCAATATCGACCTCTTTGCCGTCGGGGCTAACCCGCCGCAGCTTCTCCACGTGAGCCGCCCAATAGTACACAACCTTCGATTTCTTGCCCACAAAGTAATGGGTGCACGGCAACGGGATCCCCAAAGTGACCTTGAGGTTGGCTTCCTCTTTAGCCTCACGGACCGCAGCCTCAGCGATCGTCTCGCCATCATCGACCTTGCCTTTCGGCAACGACCAATCCTTGTGCTTAGGCCTGTGAATCAACAAGACCTGCAAACCATCATCGGGGTCGATACGCCACGGCACAACACCAGCGGCAACGATATCGGGGTTGCTCTCGGCGATTTCGCCGATCGGTTCAGTAGAGCGCACAGGAAAAGAAATTGATGCTGACATTATGCGTTCGGTGTTCCTCGACGAGCTCGGGTCTTCAACAAGTATTCCTGAATATCCATCAGACGGTTGCCGTCGGCATCCTTATGAACACGGTTCCAGGTGCCGTCCTGCTGCTGATGCCACGATGACGTCTCATCAGACAAATACAGGTCCATCAACTCGATCAAGCCGCGCTTATCGTCCTCGTTCTTGATCGGGACCAGTGCCTCAACACGGCGATCAAGGTTGCGGTGCATCATGTCAGCCGAACCGATATAAACCACCGGGTCGCCATCGTCATGGAACGCAAACACACGGGAATGCTCCAAGAACCGGCCCAGAATCGAACGAACCCGGATGTTCTCCGACAAGCCCGGAACATTGGCGCGCAACGAACAGATACCACGCACAATCACATCGACCTGCACACCCGCCTGCGAGGCGCGGTAGAGCGCGTCGATGATCGTCTCATCCACCATCGAGTTGACCTTGATGGTCACACGAGCGTCCTTGCCCGCCTGCTTGTTCTTGATCTCTTGCTCGATACGCTCAAGCAAGCCAGAACGCAGCGAACGCGGAGCAACCAAGAGGCGATCGAACGTGGTACGCGGCGCGTAACCGGAGAGCTGATTGAACAAACGTGTCACGTCCTCACCCACGGCAGGATCACACGTCAACAAGCCAAGGTCCTCATAGAAACGAGCCGTGGACGGGTGATAGTTACCCGTACCGATGTGGCAGTAACGCACCAACTGATTACCCTCACGGCGCACCACGAGCGAAAGCTTCGAATGAGTCTTCAACCCCACGATCCCGTAGACCACGTGCACGCCCGCCTGCTCAAGTTTGCGGGCCCAAGAAATATTGGCCTGCTCATCGAAGCGCGCCTTGATCTCAACCATCGCAAGAACCTGCTTGCCGGCCTCCGCCGCATCGATCAGCGCATCCACGATCGGGGAGTCACCAGAGGTCCTATAGAGGGTCTGCTTGATCGCAACAACCTTCGGGTCTGCTGCCGCTTGGGACAAGAACGCCTGCACCGAGGTCGCGAAGGAATCGTACGGGTGGTGCAACAGGATGTCGCGTTCCTTGACGGCCTCAACCACGTTCGCTTCCATCGCGGTCTCGGCCTCGTTCAGGAATCGTGACGTGCGGCCGATAGCCCGCGGATAGCGAAGGTCCGGGCGCTGAACCTGGGACAGCGCGCCAAGCCCGCGCAGATCCAGCGGGGTGGGCAGAGCGAACACTTCAGAGTCCTCAACACCAAGCTCACGCACCAGCAAAGTGCGGACCTCATCGGACATCTCTTCATCGATCTCGAGGCGAACCGGCGGACCAAAACGGCGCCGCAACAGTTCCTTCTCGAGTGCTTTCAGAATGTTCTCCGCATCATCCTCTTCAACCTCGAGGTCCTCGTTACGGGTCACACGGAACGTGTAGTGCTCCATGATCTCCATGCCGGGGAAAAGCATGTCGAGCTGGGTTGCGATGATCTCCTCAAGCGGGACGAAACGCACCCCAGCCGAAGGGTCATGAGACGGCGGATCAACACGGACCAAGCGGGGTAGAACATCCGGGACTTTGACGCGAGCAAACAGGTGCTTGCCCGTCTGCGGGTTCCGCACCAAAACAGCGAGGTTGAGCGACAACCCGGAGATGTAGGGGAACGGGTGGGCCGGGTCCACCGCCAACGGAGTCAGAACAGGGAAAACCTGTTCAGTGAACCAGTCCCGCAAACGGTGATGTTCCGAATCGGTGAGTTCGTCCCACCGGATGATCGTGATCTTCTCTTTAGTCAGTTCCGGCCGAACCTGCTCAGTGAACACGCGCGCGTGCCGCTGCTGAAGCTCTTGAGCGCGCTCGAGGATGGTCTCGAGCTGGTCCTGTGGACTCAACCCGGTCATCGATGGGACAGCCATGCCGGCTGCGATGCGCCGTTTGAGGCCCGCAACACGCACCATGAAGAACTCATCAAGGTTGGAACCGAAGATCGAAAGGAAGTTGGTGCGCTCCAGCAGGAACAGGTCAGGGTCTTCGGCCAGTTCGAGCACGCGCAGGTTGAAATCCAGCCACGACATTTCCCGGTCCAGGAACCGCTCCAGGCCAAAATCACCGTCCGGAGTAGTGTGGACGGAGACCTCTGGGGCCTCTATCCGGTCAGCGGTCGGCTTGACACGCTTCGGTTTGCTCGCAGGTACGGTTCCGGCGTGATTCTCCACGCGATCCTCCTTGTGATGCCGGGCCTGTTCGACGCCGGGCATGGCATGGGTGTCGTGCAGTGATCGGCCCTGCTCTTCACGAGCCATATAGGCTCATGCAGAGCGGGTGGAATCACCTTCAGGATACCGCTCGTTTATCGGTGTTTTTCTCCAGAAGGGCGATATAGGTGAGATCTTGGGGCAGATGTCAGCCAACTGTTACCTGAAAGTAGTTTCTAGGCGTCTTTCGTATACATCACGTCTACGTCCCAGCGTTCAAAACCGAGGCTGTCATACAGGGCGACCGCCGGGGCGTTATCGGCGTCCACGTACAACATGATCGTCTGGTGTCCCTCGTCTTTGAGATGGTTCAAACCCGCGAGGGTGAGCGCCTTGCCCAGACCGCGGCCCTGCGCATCCGGTGAAACACCCACCACGTAGACCTCACCGACTGCAGGGTGTTCAGTCCCGCGCTCATCCGTGTGAGCCGCGTGCACCTTAGTCCAGTGGAAACCCAGCAGCTCATCGGACTCGTCATCGGTGGCCAACAGGAAACCTGCCGGGTCAAACCAGTCTTCAGCAAGCCGCTCATCCAAATCCGAACGTGTGAGCTTGCCCTGCTCCGGATGCGACGCGAACGCCGCCGCGTTCACGTCAAGCCAGGCATCGGCATCCTTGTTAGGGTCGAAAGCCCGGATGCTCACACCAGCAACCTCAGGGGTGGCAGGCAGCGACGCAGGGTCGCACAGCCGCATGCTCCACAACTCACGCACACGCTCCAAACCGACGCGTTCCGCTAGGGTGCGTGCCGCATAGTGGTCCCCGTGAGCCCACACGTTGACGGTGCGGCCCTCAAGCTGGGTCACCAGCATGTCCGCGAGGTCCTGGCCCATACCGAAACCGCGGTTGTTCGGATGCACGGCCATCTCAACGGTTGCGGGTTCGCTCGGTCCGCCGGTCACGATCGCGGCCGCCACCACGCTCTCACGCGGCTGGGACTCTGCATTCTCCGGGCCTGCTGCTTGATCGGTCGATGCTGCCTGGTCCGTTGAGACGATCACACCCCACACGTTCTCGCCCCGGCGCAGCTCAATGCGGGTCTGTTCGTTGAACGGTTCGTGACCATCGGCGTCCTCGGCCGCGCGAGCGACCGCGATGATGCCATCCAACACGGCATCAGACGGACGGCCATCAAAGCGGGACAGCGTCCACATCGTGGAATCGGTGTTGGTGGCGTCAGCGTCCTGTGCGGCAGGAGCCTGCTGGCCGGGTGCATCGTGCTGGTTGTTTGAGGCGTGCTGATCGTGTGCAGCGTGGGATTCATGCGTGCTCATAGTCATTACGCTAATCGAGTTGCGGCGCAATGAACATGCCTGTTCATGCCCAGCGAAGTCATCCCCAGCGGGTTCATGCCCGCCGTTTTGTGCTGGTTTAGCTCATTTGTGGTGGATTGACTGGGGCGGCGTGGTTCGATGCGGCATGATGGAAGGGTGCGTTATCCGTTGCTACTGATTCTGTCCGGGCTGGTGTGGGTCGTTCTTACGGCCCCGGTTTTGTTGAGCCTGGGGGCGGAGTCAGGCTCAACTCAGATGGAATCGAGCGCGGGTTTGTTCACGACCGCGTTGGTTTTGCTCGCGATGTGTGTTTTGTGGCCGCGCCGCCAGCATGCCGTGGGTGGTTCCACGGTCCGGATCGTGATGTTCGTGACGATGGCGGCTTCGCTGGGAATGATGCTGTTGCTTCCGGAGGAGCACGGGTTGGCGTGGTGGCCGATGGGCGCGGCAGTCGGTGTGTTGCTGAGTTTCGTGTTGCAACTGTTCTCTGTTGAGGAATCTCGCGAGAAGGTAGCGGTGCTCGCCGAATGCATTGGCGCCTCACTGGTCGTGGCGTTGGGTTCCGGCTGGTTTGTGTGGGTCCGGGAGATCCGCTTGGATGGTGCCTCGGTTTCGACAGCTTTGTGGGTTTCGGTTGCGCTCGCCGTGGTGGGTGTGGGGCTGGGTGTCTGGCTGATCACCTTGAGCCGGCCTAAGGCGTTGGGTCAGATCCCGATGTGGACATTCGCTATCGCTGGGGCGTGCGGCGTGGTCGTGATGGGTATGCCCACTGCGCTTGTGACCCGGTATTTGATCTATTAGAGCGGTCATAGTTGCGGACGGTTTCTGGCCTGGCGGGGGAACGGGGCTAGACTAGAGGCATGAACGATTACTTGGGTTATGAGATTTTCTTCTACGGCCTGATCGGTGCTGCCGGCTTGGGCATGTTGAGTTTCGCGATCGGCACCGTGCGTTACCTGTTCCGGGGTCAGAAGTAATTTATGGCGTTTGAGCTTCCCGTCGATCTCACGCCGGAGCTTGTCCCGTTTTCGTGGCTTTTGGGCCGCTGGGAAGGCTACGGGATGCTGGGAGAGGGTGCCGCTGATGATCAGCGGTTCTTCCAGCGCGTCACTTTTGAGCAGATTGGTTTGCCGGTTGTTGAATACCGTGCAGAGACGTGGCTAGCTGATGACGAGGGCCAGGTTATTCGCCCGATCGCCGTGGAGACCGGTTTCTGGCAGCTGGAACGTGAGCTGACTGAGTCGGATGGCGGGCCTGGCTTGATTCCGGGTGACGTGGTTCCGGCGTTGCGTAACGCGGAAGACGTCGAGAAGCTACGCACTGAACGGGACGGCCGGGAGGGCTTTGCCCTCAACGTGACGATCGCGCACCCCGGTGGGATCACCGAACAGTATTCGGGGCACATCGCTGGCCCGCAGGTGTTCCTCGAAACCGCAGGTGTGCAACGTTCGCAGTACGCGCATCCGTATGATCGGGCGACCCGCATTTACGGGTTGGTCAACGAGATGCTGTTCTGGCGTTGGGACGTCGCAGGCGATGCCGGTGAGGAGCTCGCGGCGCATGGTTCCGCCCAACTGAAGCGCGTTGCCCCGGGTGGCCGCCGACACGCCGCCGACAACAACGGCTCTAGCAACGGCGACGCTGCTGAGGGGACTGAGGAATCAGCTGGCGGCGAAGGCACTGACTAGGCCGAGTAGGCGTTGTTGCCGAGCTGGTGTAGAAGCTGAGTTTGTTGACATGCTGAGTTTGTGTAGATGCTAGACCCGCAGCCTATTGATCTTTCCGCGGTTGAGCCGACCCCGGATTCCGTGTTTTTGAGCCTTGAAGGCGCAGTGCGCGCCTCGGGTGTGGACGCCGGCATTGCTCTGCACTATGGCTCGCCTTTGCGTGAGGGCCGCGACGTGGATGAAGCCCGCGCGGTCGTTGATTTGTCCTCGTGGGATGTGGCCCGGGTGAGCGGCCCGGATCGTCTCACGTGGCTGAACTCGCTGGCTTCCCAAAAACTCGACACGCTGACACCGAGTGTGCCGACCCCGGACGAGTCCAACCAGGGCGTTGAGTCGGTTCAGAACGTGGCGGTGCGGGCCTTGTTCTTGAATCTTCAGGGCCGCATCGACTTTGATGTGCGTGTTCTCGATGACGGCGAAGCCACGTGGCTTCTCACCGAACCGGGCTATGTGGGTAGCTTGGTCGAGTGGCTGGGCAAGATGCGTTTCATGAGCCAGGTCGAGGTTGCTGATGTGACCGCCGAATGGGCCGTGGTGGGGGCGCGTTGTGTGTTGCGCGAACGGCTCGCCGATGCCGATGGACAGCAAGCCGGGGTGGTAGGACAGCTTGAGGACGCGTGGGGCCCGGTGTTGCGGGATCCGTGGCCGGATGTGTGCGTTGGTGGCTGGCCGTATGGTCCGGTCGGCGGTGAGCATCCTGGTTCTGATGGTGAATGGTTCTTCTCGCTGGTTCGGCGCTCCCGTATGCCGGAGGTATTGAGCGCGGTGCAGGACGCTGGGCTGCGTATCGGCGGTCTGATGGCGTATGAACAAGTCCGCATCGCGGCCTGGAATCCGAGTATCCGGACAGAAGTGGATTTTAAGACGATTCCTCACGAACTGGACCTTCTACGCGTGGCAACCCACCTGAACAAGGGTTGCTATAAGGGGCAAGAGACGGTGGCTCGCGTTCACAACTTGGGGCATCCGCCGCGCCGCATCGTGTTCTTGGACCTGGACGGTTCCGAACATACGCTGCCGGCGGCCGGCGCTGAAGTGAAGGCGGGTGAGCGCACGGTTGGTACGCTCACAAGCGCTGTTTTGCATCACGATGCCGGCCCGATTGCGCTGGCGGTGATCCGTCGGAACGTCGGTGTCGATACGGAGCTGACTGTGGTGGACGGCGAGCAGACCTATCAGGCGCTACAGACCGTGATTGTGCCCCCGAACGCTGGCAATGTGGTGGGCCGTCCGAAGGACGTGGGCCGGTTGGGTCCCGGCATGGGTAAGGATCTGCGCGGATAAGGCCTCCCCAGACGCCCGGCGCGCGCGTTAGTCTTATTCCTAACTGCCGCCGCACCGTCTTATGCGCTCGGCCCGTGTTTTTCGGCTTGCGCCCTTACGGTTCGTATCCTTTCGGCTCGTGCCCTTTCTGTTCTGGGAGGACTTCATGAAGGCCCTGTATAAGTCTGGCCCGCACGCCGGTTTCGAGTTCACTGACCGCCCCGTTCCTGCCCCGGGCGCGCACGATGTTCTGATTCGTGTTACGATGGCCGGGATTTGCGGTACAGACCTGCACATCGAGGCCTATGATCAGGCGGCCCAAGACATGATCGCCCCACCCATGATCCCGGGGCATGAGTTCTATGGCGAGGTCGTCCAGACCGGCGATTACGTGACCGATGTGAAGGTCGGGGACCGGGTTTCCGGTGAGGGGCACGTGGTGTGCGGTATGTGCCGCAATTGCCGTGCGGGGCGCCGCCACATGTGCATCAACACGCAGTCGGTTGGGGTGCAACGTGATGGCGCGTTCGCTGAGTATGTGGTGATTCCCGAATCGAATGTGTGGATTCACACGGATGATTTCGTGACCCCGGAGCTGGGCGCGATCTATGACCCGTTGGGCAACGCGACCCACACCGCGCTTCTGAATAACCTCGTAGGTGAGGACGTTCTGATCACGGGTGCTGGCCCGATCGGTTTGATGTCCGCCGCTATCGCCCGTCATGCTGGCGCGCGCAAGATTGTGGTCACTGACTTGAGCGAGGAACGCCTCAAACGTGTCGAGGGCATGGGAGCTGATGCAGGGGTTCTTGCAGGACGCGAGAAGATCGCCGATGTGCAGCGCAGCCTGGGGCTGGTTGAAGGCTTCGATGTCGGCTTGGAGATCTCAGGAGCCCAGCCGGCGCTTTCGGAAATGATCGAGAACATGAACCACGGCGGCCGCATTGCACTTTTGGGTTTGCCTAACGGCGCGTGGAGCGTGGATGGTGGCCGTATTGTGACGCGCATGCTCACGTTGCAGGGCGTGTATGGCCGCGAGATGTATGAGACCTGGTACGCAATGACCGCGATGCTGCAGAGCGATGAGCTGTTCAGGCAACGGATCGCTTCCGTGATCTCCGATGTGGTTCCGGCCTCCGAATGGCGTGAGGCTTTCGATATTGCCCGCTCGGGGCAACGCGGCAAGGTCTTGCTGGATTGGCGAAACGTTTAAGACACTCTACTTAGACACACTGCTTGGAAACGATGAGGTTGAGGGGAAGGGTTGAGGAATTATGACGAATGCACGTGAGGCGATGCTTGCTGATCTGCAGGCTGAACTGGATGAAATCGAGGCCTCGGGCCTGACCAAACGGGAGCGGACCATCACGACCCCGCAGTCAGCCCACATCACCGCAAGCGCGAACGGCCAAGCCCGTGAGGTGCTGAACTTTTGCGCCAACAACTACCTGGGTCTGGCCGATGATCCGCGGATCATCGACTCCGCACGTGAAGCCTTGACCGAACGCGGTTTCGGTCTGGCATCGGTGCGGTTCATCTGCGGAACCCAGGATCAACACCTTGAGCTCGAGGGCAAGCTCGCTGACTGGTTGGGAACCGATGACGCGATCCTGTTCTCTTCCTGCTTTGACGCCAACGGTGCCGTGTTCGCGCCGCTGTTCGGCGAACAGGACGCAATCATCTCGGACGCCCTGAACCACGCCTCGCTCATCGACGGGATCAGGCTCTCTAAAGCAGCCCGCTTCCGCTACGCCAACCGCGACATGGAAGATCTTAGAGCCCAACTCGAAGCGGCCAAGGCCCTCAACGATGGCGCGGGCGCTCGCCGCACCGTGATCGTGACCGATGGTGTGTTCTCGATGGACGGCTATCTTGCGCCGCTCGGTGAAATCTGCGACCTGGCCGACGAGTACGGCGCTTTGGTCATGGTCGATGATTCGCATGCGGTCGGTTTCATGGGGGAGACCGGCGCCGGAACTCCTGAACATGCGGGGGTTTCTGACCGCGTTGACATCTACACCGGAACGTTCGGCAAGGCCCTGGGTGGCGCATCGGGCGGTTATGTTGCGGCTCGTCAGCAGATTGTCGATATTTTGCGTCAGCAAGGCCGCCCGTATTTGTTCTCCAACTCGCTGGCCCCAGTGATCGTTGCCGCAACGATCACTGCCCTGGACTTGGTTTCGGGGGCAGCTGACTTGCGGGAGAAACTCTTCGAGAATGCCGCGCACTTCCGCCGCCGGATGGACGAGGAGGGCTTCGAGCTGCTTGAGGGCGAGCATGCGATCATCGCAGTCATGTTCCACGATGCCGCGCTCGCGGCCAAGATCGCCGACGAGATGCTCAGCCACGGCGTGTATGTCACGGCGTTCAGTTTCCCGGTGGTTCCGCGCGGTGAGGCCCGCATTCGCGTTCAGCTTTCAGCGGCGCACTCACCCGAGGACATCGAGGCGTGCGTGGACGCATTCGTGGCGGCCCGCACAGCGGTTGAGGCCGCCAGCTAGAAGGCTAGGCGCCGGCGCGAAAGCGCGGCATCTGCTCTTAAGCAGGTGCCGCGCTTTCTTATTCGCGTTGAGTTATTTCCGCACTTTATTGGCGCCCCAGTTCATGAGTTTTTCTAGCACCAACGGATCGTATTCTCGCGGCGGGATGGCGACGGTCTTGCGGCGTCGCGCAGCTCGCTCGGCGGCCTCGTCGCTGGCGCCCCACGGGATGAGGACCCACGCGATGAGGTAGGCAGGTAACGAGATGACCGGCAGGATCAACGCGATGAGCGTGATGAGCCGAACCATCCCGACGTCCCAACCGGTTTTGTGTGCGATGCCGCCACACACGCCACCCAGCATCCGGCGGGGGCCGCGGCGTATCGGCATGGCTCTAAGCCACCTGTAGATCGGATCCATGTGGAGCACTTCCTGAAAAGTCGGTTTCCTGAAAAGTCGGTTTCGTGAAAGGTTGCTGTCGTGTTCGGTGAAACTCGTGTCTGGCTGTGAAGCCGTTCCCAGAGACTAGGCAGCGCTGTTGATGAAGTCACGGACGCGGCGGAGGCCTTCGGCGAGGTCGTCGTCGCCGAGCGCGTAGGAGAGGCGCAGGAAGCCCGATGGCCCGAACGCTTCGCCTGGTACGAGCGCTACACCGGTTTCTTGAAGGATGAGTTCGGCGAGCTGGCTCGAGGTGGTGGGGGTTTGCCCGGCGTAGGTTTTGCCGAGGGCTTCGCGCACATCCACGTAAGCGTAGAACGCACCCTTTGGGGTAGGGCAGTGGAAGCCGTTGATCTGGTTGAGGGCTTCGACCATGGCTTTGCGTCGGCGATCGAAGCTTTCTCGCATCGTGTGGACCTCATCGAGCGTCCCGGAGACTGCCGCGATCGCTGCCCGCTGGGACACGTTGGCGACGTTACCGGTTGAATGCGACTGGAACGTTGAGACCACCTTGATGAGGTCGCTTGGTCCGATGAGCCAACCCACACGCCAACCGGTCATCGCGTAGGTTTTAGCTACACCGTTGAGGATGACAACCTTCTCAAGGCCTTCCGTTACAGCGGCGATGGATGTGAACTCGGCTTCGTCGTAGACGAGGTGTTCATAGATTTCGTCGGTGATAACCCAGATGTCGTTATCGCGGGCCCATTCGCCGATCGCTTTGGTTTCTTCCGGCGTGTAGACGGCACCGGTCGGGTTGGATGGGGAGACGAACAGGACCGCTTGGGTTGAATCGGTGCGCGCGGCTTCAAGCTGTTCGACCGTGACCTTATACCCGGCTTCAGGGCCAGCGAAGACCTCGACGGGCACCCCGCCTGCGAGCTTGACCGCCTCGGGATAGGTAGTCCAGTAGGGGGCGGGGATGATGACCTCATCACCGGGGTTCAGTAGGGCCTGGAACGTGTTGAACACCGCTTGTTTGCCGCCGTTGGTGACCACGATGTTGGCCGGATCAACCTCGAGCCCTGAATCACGCAGGGTCTTCGCGGCGATTGCTTCTCGCAGTTCGATGAGGCCGTTGGTTGCGGTGTAGCGGTGGTTCTTCGGGTCGCGGGCGGCAACAACTGCGGCCTCAACGATGTAGTCGGGAGTTGGGAAGTCCGGCTCGCCGGCACCGAATCCGATGACGTCCTCGCCTTGTGCTTTCATGTCCTTGGCGCGGTTGGTTACCGCGAGGGTTGCCGATGGTGCGATGGCGGAAAGTCTGGCTGAGAGACGAGCTGGCATGAACAGTCCTTCAATGATGCGGTTCGGGTTTGCGTTGGGGCGTTTCCGAGCCACCAGATAGAGATAATGTGGGGCGCTTCCATCCTAGCGAGGCGAGTGGGAAAATGAGGCATGCATTCAGAAATGACGCCTCAGTTTTACAGCCGCGAGAATCCTAGAACGCCGGGCGCGGCGCGGCGCCTTATTCCCGCGTGTGTGCTCGCATTGTCCCTATCGTTCGTAGCGGCATGCTCTAGCGGCCCTTCCCAGAACGAGGCTGAGCAGTCGGCTACCGAGTCGGCATCGCCCGCGGAAACAGGTTCGGCGGAGCCTTCAGCCAATGAGTCAACGCAGCCTTCAGCCAGCGAGTCAGAGGAGTCTACGACCATGCCCCCTTCATCTTCTACTTCGGGTGGTCCTCAGGACGGCCCGTCTTCGAGCAGGCTTCCTTCGATGCGCGGCCCAAAGAACGATCCTTCGCTGCGGCATCCTGGTCCGCCAGCGGTTGGTCGGGGGACTATTGACGGGTTGATCCTGCAAGTTAAGAAGGGTTCTGACCGCGACGAGGTGGATAAGAAGGTGGCTCGGGCCCTTGAGAAGTTCGATGTTGCGGCTAAGCCGGGGCTCACGATGTTCGATGGCTCGTTCGTCTACAGCTTGGAGCCTGGTTTCAAAGAGACCCGGTTGGATGAGGTGAGCGAGGCTTTGGAAAAGCTGCCGGAGGTCACCTCGGTTGAACCGGATTCGCAAGCACGCATGCAGTAGGCGGTGCCTGTAAGAGGAACGAACCGATAAAGATGCGGCCGGCCTGGAATGCTCCAGACCGGCCGCATCTTGCTCTCTTGTTTTATGGTGCTCTACCGCCTGCACGGTAGAGGGTCTCTTATTTGACGGTCACCTCTACGTCATCAAGGTTGAACGCGGTAGCGAAGAAGAGCCCTTCGCGGCCGATGAAGCGTAGCTTGATCTGCTGACCAGCGAACCGGGAGAGGTCGATGTGGTGCTGGCGGTAGCCTCCACCCTTCTCGGCATTGGAGTGAGCTTTCAGGGTGGTCCAGCGTTTGCCGTCCCACACCGAGACGGTGAGGGTGTCGCTCACCGCGGGCATCAGTTCGTTCGAACGCACCTTGAGCCAATAGCTCAAAACCGCATTGGATTTAGCGGGCACGGTCACGCTCTGTTCCAGCGTGTATCTCGAGGGGCGGCCGTTGCCGTTGAACATAGCCGAGTGGTCACCGGAGCGAGCATGAGTGCTGTTGCGGGCCAGGATGTTGCGAGCGTTGCTGGACCACGGCCCGAGGCCTTCCTCGAAGCCGCCGTTACGGATCAGCTGACGCCCAGGCTCAGGCTCAGGCTCAGGTGACTGCTCCGTTGTTGGTTTTGGACTTGGTGCCGTGGTTGGCGAGCTACTTGGCTCGGTGGTTGGCTCGGTGGTTGGCTCAGGGGTCGGCTGAGGGTTTGGTTCCGTGCTTGGTTCTGGGCTCGGCTGAGACGTTGGCTCCGTTGACGGTTTAGGGGTTGGCTTTGGAGCTGGCGCATTGTTTCCGGCCGCAGCCTTGACCGCACGCCCAGCATCGACGATCCCTGCGCCGCACGGACGCGGGCACTTGCCATTCGGTGCCTTCACGGTCTCTTTGAGGATCTTCTCGATACGAGCTGGGGAGATCTCTGGGTTCACGGACTTCATGAGTGCGGCAACACCTGCAACGTGCGGGGTAGCCATCGAGGTGCCCTGGTATTCCGAGTAGCTTGGGCCAACGGGACGGGTCTTGCCGGAGTTCACGGTGGAGAGGATTCCGCTACCGCGAGTATGGGTTTCACCGCCGGGTGCAGATACGTCCAGGGTGTCACCGAAGTTCGAGTAGTGGGCTGGCTTGCCTTGTTTATTGGTTGCACCAACGGTCACTACGTTTTGGCAGTTAGCTGGCTGGAAGTTCGCGGCGTTCGTGGTGTCGTTACCCGCAGCCACAACAACCACGGCTCCGCGGCTGTTAGCGAGGTCGATGGCACGCTGGTAGCTCGGCATGCAGGTTCCGCCACCACCTAGTGACATATTGATCACATCAGCTGGGTTCTGGTTTTTAGGGGCACCTTGCACGTCTACTCCGACTGACCAGGCGATAGCGTCAGCGAAGTCAGACAAGCGTCCGCCGCACTTACCGAGCACACGCACAGGCACGACCTTAGACTTTGGCGCTACGCCCACAACACCTTTCGAGTCTGCAACTGCCGCGATGGTGCCGGCTACGTGGGTTCCGTGCCAGGAGGAATCACGTCCGCGGGGCTCGCCGCATTCTCCAGCTACTTGCCAGTCACCGCTGTCGGTCGGGTCGCTATCGCGCCCGTCGCCATCGGTGGCTGTTTCTGGATCGGCGATGAAGTCATAGCCCGGCAGAATGTTGGCATCCAAGTCAGGGTGGCGGGTGATGCCGGAGTCCAATACGGCGACAACCGCACCCTCACCTTGCGTGTACTTCCACGCTTCCTGCGAATCCACTCCGTAGGTGCCGTGAAGACCCCACAGGCTGGACCAGTCCTGATCGCGAGGCTCAAGGCTCACCGGGTACAACCGGATATCCGGCTCAACGGATTCAACTGCAGGGTCAGCGGCGAGCTTGTCCATGAAGTTATCGGCCTTCTTACCTTTGAGGCGCTGATCCCCAAGATCGATCACGTGTGATCCGGTCGCGGTCTTGCGCACTTCCTCGGCGTTTACTCCGTAGGACTTACCGGCTTTCTCCCAGGCCTTGGAGCGCTTCGCCGCCTGATTGGTGGCACGAGCCGAGGACTTGTAGGTCACGATGAAGCGGTCATAGCCATCGGCGTTGAGCTTCTCGATCGCCTCCTGTTTGCGTTCAAGGTTCTTCTGAGCCTTTTGCGAATCCTCATGAGACTGCTTGTCGGTTTTAGCAACAATGACGCTTTGCGATTGCACGGATGCTTCAGGCTGCGATGCGACAGGGGCCGCGTGCGCCATCGTCGGGGGGATAGCCAGAGTCAGTGTCGCAACGCATGCGCCAAGAGTTCCAAGCAATCGAGTGCGCGACGTGCGACGGGCGTGGACCCGGCGAGGGCGCGGTGTGGATAAAGTCACTATGATCGTCTTTCGTGTTCGGGGAGGGAGCACTGTGGATCGCTCACGGTGCATCAACGGTAGACGTGAATAAATCTATTGGGAAGACCTAACTCGCACTTCTTATACGATCCTCAGTAACTGCATGAGGGGTGCATCGAGAGTGCACGGTGTACTCATAGGTAACTGTCTGTGGTGTGTACTGAGCGCATGAGTTCGACTTATCGCGCGTGTTCGGTATAGACTAGACATTCGGTGTTCACCGTTTGCAGATCAGCGCGCTTAGGTGGGTGGCTAAAATCGGTGGACACGGCTCATAGGGCAGTGGCGCAATTGGTAGCGCAACGGTCTCCAAAACCGTAGGTTGCAGGTTCGAGTCCTGTCTGCCCTGCGTTTGGGCAAACGCCCGACGATGACGGCGTGGACCCCGCACCCCAGGATCGGGGCCGCGGGGCCATGTTGTTTCAGCAAGAGATCTGAGTAAGGGATCTGAGCGAAGGATCTGACACGTGCAGATCGGAAGGTGAACCAGTGACGGAAACCACGGCACAACGCAAGAAGCGCGGCTTCTTCGGTGCGATCTCTCTGTTCTTTGCCCAGGTAATCCAGGAACTGCGCAAGGTTGTTTCACCAACCCGCAAGGAACTGGTGAACTACTGGTTTGTTGTACTCATGTTCGTTGTCATCGTCATGATCATGGTGGGTCTGCTGGATTTCGTGTTCGGTAAGGTCGCCGTCTGGTCGTTTACCCGATAACTACGCTCGAATGAGCCGCGCGCAACCGGGCGCGGTCAGCCGCAGAGCGCACCAAGCAGAAAGTAGGAGCGAGTGTCCGAGCAGGAACTGGAAGCTAACGAGTCAGAACCACGCACCGAGGTTGACTCGACCGTCGACGCCTCCGTCGACGCTGCCCAGGATGCGGACAGCGATGCTGCAGCCGAAACCGATGAGCTCACCGAACTGCGTCGCAAGTTCCGTTCGAAACTACGTCGGCAACCGGGCCACTGGTACGTCATCCACTCGTACGCAGGCTACGAGAACCGCGTGAAACTCAACCTGGAAACCCGTATTCAGACCCTGAATATGGAGGACTACATCTACGAGATCCAGGTTCCGATGGAAGAAGCCGTTGTCGTGAAGAACACGGTTTCTAAAAAAGTTCGTCGCGTCCGCATCCCGGGCTATGTGTTGGTCCGCATGGACTTGACGGATGAATCCTGGGGTGCTGTACGCCACACCCCAGGCGTGACCGGCTTTGTCGGAAACGCATATGACCCAACCCCGTTGAGCCTTGACGAGGTGTACTCGATGCTCGAGCACACCATCGAGGTTGAAGCGGAAGCCGAAGAGACCGGTAAAGAAGCAAAGGTTCCTGTCACAGAGGTCAAGGCAGACTTCGAGGTTGGCGAGGCCGTCATCGTCAACGACGGCCCCTTCGAATCGATGCCAGCAACCATCTCCGAGGTCAAGCTCGAAACCCGCCAGCTCGTGGTCCTGGTTTCCATTTTCGAGCGCGAAACCCCGGTCACGCTGCAGTTCAACCAGGTCACCAAAGTCAACTAGTCCAAGCTTAAGTAGCTCACGTTCGACTCGTTCCACAACACAAAAGTTTTCGTCGCCCCGGCTCGCTTAGCCGGGACCGACGATCCGGTCGCCGCGCCACGGCGACCAACCGGCCCTCGTACGCTCCTGTGCGAGGGTGAAGTTTGAGAGAGAAGGACCATACATGGCTCCGAAGAAAAAGGTCACTGGCCTGATCAAACTCCAGATTCAGGCAGGTCAGGCAAACCCGGCCCCACCAATCGGCCCGGCACTTGCCCAGCACCGTGTCAACATCATGGAGTTCTGCAAGGCTTACAACGCTGAGACCGAATCCCAGCGCGGTAACGTCATCCCAGTAGAGATCACGGTTTTTGAAGATGGCTCGTTCACCTTCATCACCAAGACTCCACCAGCGTCCCAGCTGATCAAGAAGGCAGCTGGCGTTGCTAAGGGCTCCGGCGTTCCACACACTGACAAGGTGGGTAAGCTCACCAAGGATCAGGTCAAGGAAATCGCTGAATACAAGATGAAGGACCTCAACGCTAACGACGTTGACGCTGCGTCCAAGATCATCGCAGGCACCGCCCGTTCGATGGGTATCGAGGTCGAGAAGTAATCGCGCTTCTCGCTACACGCCCTCGCGTGTGGCGCGCGGTTCAAACACGCGAACCAAACACATAGTGTGAGCGTGGACTGAACCCGTTACAGATATAAGCATCATGCCCCGTGAAGGGGAGTGGGAAGGGTCGAGCGCGGCCCGGGTACCACAACTGCACAAGGAGAAAAGACGCAGATGGCAAAGCGCAGCAAAGCATATTTGGAAGCAGCCGCCAAGATTGAAGACGGCAAGCTCTACCAGCCGAAAGAGGCTCTGGCTCTGATCAAGGAGACCACGAGCGCTTCGAAGGGTAACGCAACCGTTGAGGCTGTATTCCGCCTTTCGGTGGACCCTCGTAAGGCTGACCAGATGGTTCGCGGCACCGTGAACCTCCCACACGGCACCGGTAAGACCGCCCGCGTAGTGGTCTTCGCTGCTGGTCCGAACGCTGACGCAGCTCGTGAAGCTGGCGCAGACTTCGTTGGTTCCGATGACCTCATGGAGAAGATCCAGGGCGGTTGGACCGACTTCGACGCCGCAGTAGCCACCCCAGACATGATGGGTAAGGTCGGCCGCCTCGGTAAGATCCTCGGCCCGCGTAACCTCATGCCAAACCCTAAGACTGGCACCGTCACCATGGACGTTGCTAAGGCTGTTGGTGACATCAAGGGCGGTAAGATCGACTTCCGCGTTGATAAGCACTCCAACCTCCACTTCATCGTTGGTAAGGCTTCCTTCGACCAGAACGCTCTGGAAGAGAACTTCAAGGCTGCTGTTGAGGAAATCAACCGCCTGAAGCCATCCGCTTCCAAGGGCCGCTACATCAAGAAGGCCACCCTGGCTACGACCTTCGGTCCTGGCGTTCCACTGGACCCAGCAACCGTCACTGTCCGCAGCTAGCACCACGCGGCTAGTCGCCGACGAAACATAGCGTTGTCCCCGGTCATGCGAATGGCCGGGGACAATGTGTTTAATGCTGTGCCCCTCTAGCCTGAAGCTAGGGATACGGGCCCTGGTGGCGCATCGCGGGGAGCGCTGATCGGGAAGAGTGCTGGCTGGTTGCGCTACCGGCGTCTGCCGATCGTAGTGCCTCATGTCAAGTTGATCGCGTA
>NZ_KV789374.1:0-10592 GCF_001807575.1 Arthrobacter sp. HMSC08H08 | reverse complement strand
CTACGCGATCAATATATGTAAGGTACGCCGTCTTCTTGGATGTCATACATACCAGTGTTACACTTGAAAGCGAAAGCCCCGGAGCGATCCCTGCGTTTTAGACGCATATCACCGGGGTTATTGCTTTCCTGGACCCATCGTGCCGGGGAAGACAGCGGGGCGGGACACCAGTTGGTGTCCCGCCCCCGACTGCACTAACGAGGCACCTCAGTAGGATTCGAGGCTGTCGTCGTCTTTATTGGGCATGAATTCGTTGGCGAGGTTTTCGGTGCCGCGGGCGAGGATGCTCACATCCGCGCCGACGTTGACGAAATGCGCGCCGGCTTCGAGGTAGTCGCGCGCCTGGTTCGGGGCGAACGCGTTGACGCCCACAATCTTGCCGGCATCCCGCACCTTGGAGATAACCTCCTTGACGGCCCCAACCACCTCCGGGTGGGTTTGCTGGCCGAGGTATCCCATGGATGCCGCGAGATCGGATGGCCCGAGGAACACCGCATCAACGCCGTCAACCGCAGCGATCTTATCCGCGTTACGCACCGCTTCCGCGGATTCGGCTTGGACGATGAGGCTCACGATCTCGTGCGCCCGCGTCAAGTACTGAGGAACGCGCCCCCAACGCGCCGAACGCGCGAGCGCGGAACCAACCCCACGCACACCTTCAACCGCAGACCCCGAGGCTTTAGCCCCGCCTGGCTGCGGATACTTCATCGCAGCGGCGGCCGCACGCGCATCTTCAACCGTATGGACCATCGGGACCATGATGCTGGTCGCGCCGGCATCCAGGACCTGCTTGATGATCGCGGCGTCATTGCGCGGGACGCGGACCACGGACAAGCTCGGGTACGCGGCAATCGCGCGCAGCTGACCGATGAGCCCTTCCAAGTAGAACGGGCCGTGTTCGGCATCCAGCAACAAATAGTCGAAGCCGGCACCCGCACAGATTTCGGCGGCCGTCGGGTCCCCGGACGCGACGAACATGCCCACGACCGGGCCAGCAACCCCATCGGCCCGGCCGCGCGGCTGATCGGCCATGCTCGGCTGGGTGAAGAGGTGCTTGAAGCTGCGTTCGGTGTGGTTTAGACGAACTGGCATGTCACAACCCCTAGCGGCCCGTAGTCGGCCATCACGGTGTCGCCCTTGTCTACCCACATCGGGCGGGTGAAGGAACCTGCGAGGATGATCTGGCCTGCACGCAGGACTTCGTCGTGCTCGTGGAGACGGTTCGCGAGCCAATGCACGCCGTTGGCGGGGTGGCCAAGCACGCCGCCGCCGAGGCCGGTTTCCTCGATCTCCTGGTTCTTATACAGCAGGCCGCCGAGCCACCGCAGGTCATGCTCGTCCGGACGGACCGGACGGCCACCGACCACCATGACGCCCATCGCGGCGTTGTCTGCGATGGTGTCCACGATGGTGCGGCCTTCCATCTCGACGCGGGCATCCAGGATTTCCAGGGCCGGGACAACGTATTCGGTTGCGCGCAGGACATCGAAGATGTCAGCGTCTGGGCCGCTCACATCGTCTTTGAGTTTGAACGCGAGTTCCATCTCAACGCGCGGTTTGGTGTAGATATCCCATTCGAGCGTGGTGCCGGATTCCAGCACCATGTCTTTGAAGATCACGCCGTAGTCCGGTTCGGAGATGCCGGTCGCGTACTGCATCGCCTTGGAGGTCAGGCCGATCTTGTGGCCTGCCACGACGCGGCCTTTTTCTTCGCCGCGTTCACGCCAGATGCGCTGGATCGCGTAGGAGTCAGCGATTTCCATGTCTGGGTAGCGCTTGGTGAGCAGCGGAACGGGAACTTTGGTTTCGCCGGCGGTGACGAGTTCGTCGGCGATTTTCACGCGGGTGCTTTGATCCAGCATGTTCGCTCCTTAGTTCAGCTCGTTTTCGCGGTTTGCGAGGTATTCCTCGAACTTGACCTTCCATTCACCGGTTGGCGGGAAGAGGCCTTCGATCGGGTTGCCTTCCTTGACGCGTGCCATGACCCATTCGTCCTGAACTTCGGTCTTGAACGCGTGGTCGGCTACTTGCTCCACCACTGCTGGTGGGATCACGACGATGCCGTTGGAGTCAGCGACGATGATGTCGCCCGGCTGCACCGCGGCACCGCCGCATGCGACGGTTTCGTCCATGGTCCACGGGACGTGCTTGCGGCCCAGCACAGATGGGTGCGCGCCGTTGTGGAAGGTCGGGATGTCGGCCTCCACAACCTCGGAGAGGTCGCGGACCGCGCCGTCAGTCACGATGCCTACCGCGCCGAGAAGCTTGGCGCGAGTTGCGAGGATGTCACCCAGGGTTGCGGCACCTTGTTCGCCGCGGCCCTCGATGACGAGGATCTCGTCTTCCTTGAGGTCGTCGAACATCTGCTTCTGGGTGTTGTAGCCGCCACCGTGCTGCTTGAACAGGTCTTGGCGTAGCGGGATCATGCGCAGGGTGCGTGCGCGGCCTACGATCTTCTGGGTTCCGTGGGTTGCGGTCAGGCCTGCGATGGTGCACGCCTCGATACCTGCCGCCTTGACGGAGGAGGAGAGGGTTGCGGTCGCGGATGCCATGAGCTTAGCGCGGACCTCATCGGTGAGCGGGTCAGCGCCGGTTGTAGCATCGGCGTCGGCTTCAGCGCCTGCGAGGCCTGCGGCTTGAGCGTCGCCCCAGGCGTCGATGCGGTCAGCGTCGGTAACCTTGGTCGGGTTGCCGAAGTCCTTGAAGCCTTCAGTGCCCTGGACCGCGGTGGTGCGCAATTCGCCAGTGGACTGCTCGCCGGCCTGAACTTCAACGGTCACGACGTCTTCCGGCTTGAAAACGGAGGAACCCGCTGGGGTTCCGGTGAGGATCACATCGCCTGGCTTGAGCGTCATCTGCTGGGACAAGTCAGCCACGATCTGACCGAACGAGAACAGCAGCTCCTGCGTGGTGGCGTCCTGGACGGTTTCACCGTTGAGCTTGGTGATCACGCGCAGGTGCATCGGGTCAAGGTTCTCGGCAGGGATCATGACCGGGCCGAGTGGCGTGTAGCCGTCGCCGGACTTGGAGCGGACGTTGGAGCCCTTGTCGGCGTACTTGATGTCCTGAATACCGATGTCATTGGAAGCGGTGATCCAGCCGACGTGCGCCCAGCCTTCGTTAGGGGTGATGCGGCGGGCTTCCTTGCCGATTACGAGCGCGATCTCGCCTTCGAACTGCAGCAGTTCGGTATCCGCTGGGCGTTCCACGGTCTCCCCAGTCAAGGCGAGCGAGGAGGTCGCCTTCATGAAGTAGGAAGGGTACTTAGGGGTACGGCCGCGCTGTTCGGCGCGGGACGAATATGCCAGGTGAACGGCGATGACCTTGCCGATATTGTCCAGAACGTCCTGGGTTACTTCGATGGGCTGGTTAGTTGTGCTGAACACTGACACTCCTACTGACATTCTTGGTAGATGCGCCCCTGATGAATGCGCCGGTCGTATTCATCATCGTATACGTTTTGAGTGCTCTCGTATACGATCCGTATATGACCTCCGCACAGCAGCATCCGCGCCAGGCCCGGGCCACATCGAAGTCACAGGCCGCCTACGATGCCGTGCGTGAACGCATCCTGGACCGCACGTATGAACCGGGCTATCGCCTGGTTCTGCAGACCATCGCTGATGAGTTGAAGTGCTCCGTGGTGCCGGTGCGTGAGGCGATCCGCCGGCTTGAAGCCGAAGGCCTCGTGGTGTTCACCCAGAATAAAGGGGCCACTGTCGCGGAGGTGGATGCGGAGCTGTATCTGAACACGATGCAGACCCTCGCGATCCTAGAGGGCTCCGCCACCGCGCTGGCCGCGGAGCATATTTCAGCCGCCGATGTGCAGGCCGCCCGGGACTTGAACGAACAGATACGTGCGTTGCTGGCCGATTTTGATCCGGCAGAGTTCACGCGCTTGAACGCTGAATTGCATGCGCTGCTGTATTCGGATTGCCCCAACACTCACCTACTGGATTTGGTGCATCGCGGTTGGACGCGCATGGACGCGATCAGGGTTTCCAGTTTCGATGCGATCCCGGCCCGCGCCCAGGATTCCGTGAAAGAGCATGCCGAGTTGATCGAGGCGATCGCCGCCAAGAAGCCAGCCCACCAGATCGAGGCGCTAGCCCGCGCCCACCGCATGCACACGCTCAACGCGTACCTTCACGCCATGGGCCAGCCACCCTCCTCGCTTTAAGCTCCGCGCGGAGTCAGCCCGCGTCGTCATTTAAACCCTTTTCACGCCTCCACGGATCGTATACGATTGCAAATATGTGGGGCATCACCCCACCAACAAACCGGCCCGCGCGGCCGCACCGGCATCAAAGCCAGCGCCACGTCGCGCAGCCAACAGGCCGCACCGGACCACTACCGGATTGAGGAGCTTCATACATATGGCACAGCAAGCAGTCCCGGAGAACCTTCCAGATCAGATCCGCCACTACATCGGCGGCAAGTGGGTTGACTCGATCGACGGCGACACCTTCGACGTCCTCAACCCAGTCACCAACGAGGCCTACATTAAGGCGTCTTCCGGCAAGGTCGCAGACATCGATGCTGCGGTTGCCGCCGCGAAGGACGCTTTCGAAAACGGCCCGTGGCCAACCATGCTCCCGCGTCAGCGTTCCCGCATTCTGCACAAGATCGCCGATGTTGTGGAGACCCGCGCGGACGAGCTCGCAGCGATGGAGTGCTTCGACACCGGCCTGCCGATCTCCCAGGCGCGCGGCCAGGCGCACCGTGCAGCTGAGAACTTCCGTTTCTTCGCTGACCTGATCGTGGCTCAGCATGATGACACGTTCAAGGTTCCAGGCCGTCAGATCAACTACGTCAACCGCAAGCCGATCGGTGTTGCAGGCCTGATTACGCCGTGGAACACCCCGTTCATGCTCGAATCCTGGAAGCTCGCGCCAGCGATCGCAACCGGTAACACCGTGGTGCTGAAGCCGGCAGAGTTCACGCCGCTGTCCGCATCGCTGTGGCCAGGCATCTTCGAAGAGGCCGGCCTGCCAGCTGGCGTGTTCAACATGGTTCACGGCTACGGCGAAGAGGGCTTCGCGGGTGATTCGCTCGTCAAGCACCCAGACGTTCCGCTGATCTCCTTCACCGGTGAGTCCAAGACCGGCCAGATCATCTTCGGCAACGCCGCACCGTTCCTCAAGGGTCTTTCGATGGAGCTCGGCGGCAAGTCCCCGGCCGTCGTGTTCGAGGACGCGGACCTCGAGACCGCGATCGACGCAACCATCTTCGGTGTGTTCTCCCTCAACGGCGAGCGCTGCACCGCAGGTTCCCGCATCCTGGTTCAGCGCAGCATCTATGACGAGTTCGTGGAGCGCTACGCGGCGCAGGCTAAGCGCGTCAAGGTTGGCTTGCCGTCGGATGAGACCACCGAGGTCGGCGCGATTGTGCACCCTGAGCACTTCGAGAAGGTCATGTCCTACGTCGAAATCGGTAAGGAAGAGGCCCGCCTCGTTGCTGGTGGTGGCCGCCCTGAGGAGTTCCCTGAGGGCAACTTTGTTCAGCCGACCGTTTTCGCTGACGTCTCCCCTGAGGTCCGCATCTTCCAGGAAGAGATCTTCGGCCCAGTTGTTGCGATCACTCCGTTCGACACGGAAGAGGAAGCGCTCGAGCTCGCTAACAACACCAAGTACGGCCTCGCCGCATACATTTGGACCAACGATCTGAAGCGTGCCCACAACTTCGCTCAGAACGTTGAGGCCGGCATGGTGTGGCTGAACTCGAACAACGTTCGTGACCTGCGCACCCCATTCGGTGGCGTCAAGGCCTCGGGCCTCGGCCACGAAGGCGGCTACCGCTCGATCGACTTCTACACCGATCAGCAGGCCGTCCATATCAACCTCGGCAAGGTGCACAACCCGGTTTTCGGTAAGCAGGAAAACTAACCCCTACTCCGGCTGGTGACCTCACGGAACGTAGCTGCGAGGCGCCACCTCAACCTCAGGAGAACAAACATGAGCAACCTGGAGAACCGCCAGAAAACCTCATCCGGCTTTTATGTAGGCCAAGAGGGTCCAGTAAAGACTGAGAACCCGATCCCAACCCCACAGGCGGAGGCACCGGATGTGCTGCGTTGCGCCTACATGGAGATTGTGGTCACTGACCTTGCCAAGTCCCGCGAGTTCTACGTGGACGTCCTGGGCCTCGTTGTCACGGCAGAAGACGAGAACACCATCTACCTGCGGTCGATGGAAGAGTTCATCCACCACAACCTGGTGCTGCGCAAGGGCGATGTAGCGGCTGTCGCTGCGTTCTCTTACCGTGTGCGCTCCCCAGAAGACCTCGACAAGGCAGAGGCTTTCTACAAGGAGCTCGGCTGCCGTGTTGAGCGTAAGAAGGACGGCTTCGTCAAGGGCATTGGCGATTCGGTCCGCGTTGAGGACCCGCTCGGCTTCCCGTACGAGTTCTTCTACGACGTCGAACACGTTGAGCGCCTCGCATGGCGCTACGACCTCTACACCCCAGGCGCCTTGGTGCGTCTGGACCACTTCAACCAGGTCACCCCGGATGTTCCACGCGCCGCGAAGTACATGCAGGACCTCGGCTTCCGCGTCACCGAAGACATTCAGGACGACAAGGGCACCGTCTACGCAGCGTGGATGCGCCGCAAGCCAACCGTGCACGACACCGCGATGACCGGTGGCGACGGCCCACGCATGCACCACGTCGCGTTCTCGACCCACGAGAAGCACAACATCCTCGCGATCTGTGACAAGCTCGGCGCGCTGCGTATGTCGGACGCGATCGAGCGCGGCCCGGGCCGCCACGGCGTCTCCAACGCGTTCTACCTGTACCTGCGTGACCCAGACGGCCACCGCGTCGAGATCTACACCCAGGACTACTACACCGGCGACCCAGACAACCCAGTCGTGACCTGGGATGTGCACGATAACCAGCGCCGCGACTGGTGGGGCACCCCAGTTGTGCCGTCCTGGTACACCGACGCCTCGCTCGTGCTCGACCTCGACGGCAACCCACAGGAAGTGGTTGCACGTTCCGACGAGTCCGAAATGAACGTGACCATCGGCGCTGACGGATTCTCCTACACCCGCAGCGACGAAGACGGAGAAATGCCGGAATGGAAGCAGGGCGAATATAAGCTCGGCAACCAGCTCTAAACTCGGCTTATAGCCGGTAAAACACCGGTTTCTAACCGGCTCAACACCGGCTAGAAACCACTGAATCGCCCCCGCGGCGCCTGCATCTAGGCAGGCACGCGGGGGCGATTTTTTGTTGTTTTATGCCGTGAATCGTCCACAGGACCGCTCGCTCATAATCCCCGGAGAGGTGCTCGAAGCTCTACCCGAAGGGGCTCCAACTCCGAGCCCCACGCCAAACTCCTGACAAAATCAACCATTGACAATCTCAACTAAATGCCTTTCCATAGTTTTGTGACGTCGGCCACATTCCGGCCGTCCTGAGGGCTCCTCCGGGAGCGCCTCGCCTGAACATCCCCGTCCCGAGCATCCCCATCCCGAACTTCCTTTGGAGTAGCCTCATGAACATCGGAGTAGGCACCTACCCCCGCCGCCGTGCCACGGTCCGTCCTGAAGCCGTCGCCCTCGAGTTCGAGGGCACCACCTACACCTACGGCGAGGTCGCCGAGCGCGTCGAGCGGCTCGCCCACGCCCTCCTGGCCGGGGGAGCCAGCCGCGGGGACCGGATCGCCTATGTCGGGTTCAACCATCCCGCTCTGCTGGAGACGTTCTTCGCCACCACCCTGTTCGGCGGCACCGCGGTCCTCGTGAACCCGCGGCTGTCGCCGGCGGAAGTGCAATTCATCGTGGAGGACTCCGGCGCGTCCGTCGTCGTCTACGGCGGCGACCAGGCGCCCACGGCCGAGCGCCTGGCAGCCAAGGTCACCGGGCTGCGTCTGATCGCCGTGGAGGGTGAGGACGGCCCCGGCGAGCGCTACGAGGCGGTGCTGGCCTCCGGCTCCGCAGACCCCGTGGACGCGGAAGTGGATGACGACGACGTCGCCCTCATCATGTACACCTCCGGCACAACGGGCCGCCCTAAAGGTGCGATGCTCACCCACCGCAACCTCACCTTCCAGTACCTGAACGCTTTCACCGGGACCGACCTCCGCCAGGACGAGGTCATGCTGTCCGTGGCCCCGCTGTTCCACATCGCCGGGCTGAACATGACCACGATCCCCACGTTCATGATGGGCGGGCGGATCGTCATCCAGCGTGCCTTCCGGCCGAAGGACGTGCTGGACGCGATCTCGCACTCTAAGGTCACGGGGACCTTCATGGTTCCCGCCATGCTGGACTTCCTCTCCCAGGACCCGGGCTTCGCCGAGGCCGACCTGAGCTCGCTGCGCTCGGTCATGGTGGGCGGGTCCCCGCTGCCGGAACGCTCCATCCGTCTCTGGCAGGACCGCGGCGTGAAGATCGTGCAGGGCTTCGGGATGACGGAGACTGCCCCCGGCGTCTGCCTCCTGGAGGCCGCCGACGCGCTATCCCATGCTGGGACTGCCGGCCGCCCACACTTCTTCGCCGAGGTCCGCGTGGTGGACCCCGTCACCGGCGAGGACGTGGAGGACGGCATCGCCGGCGAGGTCTTGGCCCGTGGCCCGCAGGTCATGAAGGGCTACTGGAACCGCGAGGAGGCCACCGCGGCCGCACTGGAGGGCGGCTGGTACCACACCGGCGACATCGCCGTTAGGGACGCCGAGGGCTACTTCACCATCAAGGACCGCATCAAGGACATGTACATCTCCGGTGGGGAGAACGTGTATCCCGCGGAGGTGGAGAACGCCCTGCTCTCCCTGGACGACGTGGCCGAGGCGGCCGTCGTCGGCGTCCCCGACGAACGCTGGGGCGAGTCAGGCGTGGCCTTCGTGGTGCCCGCGGACGGTGCGTCATTGGACGCCGAGGCGATCCGCAAAGACCTGGCTGAACTGCTGGCCAAATACAAGGTGCCGGCTCAGGTGCGACTCGTGGACGAGCTTCCGCGCACCACGACCGGCAAGATCCGCAAGACCGTGCTGCGTGAGAGCGCCTAAGCACCCCTGAACCCTTTTCCCATTCCACCCCGAACGAGAGAAACAGAGGTCACCATGACCAGTATCACTCCTAAGAGCCGTCCCACCGGCACGGCTACATCCACCGGAGAGAAGCAAGACACCGTAGATGCCTTGCTGAACATCTCCCCCGAGGAACGCCGCCGCGAATCCCGCAAGGTCATCCTCTCCAGCTATCTGGGCTCGACCATCGAGTTCTACGACTTCCTGCTGTACGCCACCGCGGCCGCCGTCGTGTTCCCACACGTGTTCTTCCCGGCCTCGGACCCACTGGCCGGATCCATCGCCGCCTTCGGCACCTTCGCGGCCGGCTATGTCGCTCGCCCGCTGGGCGGGGCGGTCTTCGGCCACTTCGGCGACCGGCTCGGTCGCAAGAAGATGCTGGTGCTCTCCATGCTCCTCATGGGCCTGGCATCCACCGCGATCGGCTTGATCCCCTCCGCGGAGATGATCGGCATCTGGGGCGTCGTGCTCCTGGTGATCATGCGTATCTTCCAGGGCATCGCGGTCGGTGGTGAGTGGGGCGGCGCCGCCCTGATGGCGCTCGAACACTCCGATACGAAGAAGCGAGGATTCGCCGCGTCCTTCACGAATGCCGGCGCTCCCTCCGGCGCCGCGTTGGGCACGTTCATGATGGGCGCCGTCTCCGCCCTGCTACCCGAGGAGCAGTTCCTCTCCTGGGGCTGGCGCATACCGTTCCTTTTCTCCTTCCTACTGCTGATCGTTGGCCTGATCATCCGTTCCAAGGTCTCCGAGTCCCCGGTCTTCCAGGCCGCCATGATCAAGGCCGATGCCGAAGATAGGGCTAAGCCGAAGGTTCCGCTGATCTCCGTACTTCGCCGTCCGAAGGCGCTTCTGTTGACGATGTTCGCCGGCGCCGCTGGCTTCGCCCTCCAGGTGCTGCTCCCGACGTTCGCGGTCGGCTACTCCGCGGCCGGAGGAACGGCCCGGTCGGATGTCCTCTACGCCTTTGCGTGGGCCTCGGTAATCTCTATCTTCATGGTCGTCGGGTTCGGCCGGCTCTCTGACGCATTGGGCCGCCGCCCGGTGATGATCGCAGGGCTCGTGCTCTTCGTCGCCTTCCTGTTCCCGATGTTTCCGATGCTTCGCTCGGACAGCTGGCTCGTCATCCTCGCAGCGTTCACCATCGCTCTCGCCCTGCACGGCATGATCTACGGGCCGTTGGCGGCGTTCATCGCGGAACAGTTCGGCACCGAGTCCCGCTACACCGGCGCCTCGCTGGGCTACCAGCTGGCCACCCTGCTGGGTGCCGGCTTCACCCCAACGATCGTCGCGTCCCTCTACGCCGGGCCCGGTGGTGGAGTGAGCACACTGCCGGTCATCATCTTCATCGGGTCGATCGCAGCCGTCTCCGCTATCGCGATCCTCTTGACCCGGGAGTCGAAGGATCATGACCTGCTGATCCACGAACACTAACTGCACCGGATAAGAACAAGGCCGCGGTGGGCGTTTGCCCACCGCGGCCTTTCCGCGCTCCACGGCAGGCACGTCAAGGCCCCGCTCCCACACAACGTGAACTAGCCCCCGAAAGTTGGACTGGTTT
>NZ_KV789373.1:0-731 GCF_001807575.1 Arthrobacter sp. HMSC08H08 | reverse complement strand
CTTCAACGTATCCCCGCACCAGTGATCGCTGTCATCGATGGAGGACAAGGAGCCGCCAGCGCTATCAAGAAATGCTGGCCTGCCACCGTGATCCAACGCTGCCTGGTGCATGCACAACGAGTTGTACGACGCTACACCACCTCACACCCGCGTACCGATGCGGGCAAAGCGATCTATCAACTAGCGCGGAACCTGACCCGGATCACCACCCTGGATGAAGCAGCCACCTGGGCGAGGCAACTCCATGAATACGGCACCTTCTACCGGGGATGGATCAACCAGAAAACCTTCACCACAGACCCAATCACCCAACAACGCCACTGGGCCTGGACACACCCGAACACCCGTAAGGCCTACAACAGCCTGCTACACCTATGGCGTAACAACCTCCTGTTCACCTACCTCAACCCACCGACCGAACTACAGCACCGGCACCGCATCAAATCCACCACCAACAGCCTTGAAGGCGCGATCAACGCCGAACTGAAACTGCTCACCCGCACCCACCGCGGCAGAGCCGGAGAACACCAACGAAAAATGCTGGAATGGTGGCTCTACCAGAAAACAGAACTGCCTGACGATCCAACAGAAATCGCCAGGCAGTCCAACTGGGGCCAAAACCAACTCGCCAAAGTACCAGCCCTGACCCACAACAAGAACCAAGCCGACCACCAAACAGGACGACCAGCCCTCTACGACAACGCTATCGACACCACCTACACACACTCAAT
>NZ_KV789372.1:0-21866 GCF_001807575.1 Arthrobacter sp. HMSC08H08 | reverse complement strand
GCCTAGGAACAAAACCCGGGACACTTCACTGCACAGGGATTACAACTACGGACTACTACAATCCCAGATCACGCAACCACTCTACGCAGAATGCTCTGATGGACGGGTCGTGCCTGCACTCCTGGGTGATGCAATGAGAGTTGCTGACCATGATTGGGCTTTTAAAGCCGGCCCTAAATTGCCCGGTGAAAGTCGTTATGAGTTAGGCGAGATAGCTGAGGGTATCGTTCATTCGATTAGCACTACCCCCGCAAGTGCATGGCTAGGACGCCTAATTAAACGTGTAACAGTGAGTAGAGATCGTTTGCAGATGCACACAAGGTTCCCCATCGCAGAACTTCCGTCTGTGCTCACTGCACAATGTCTCGCGTTTAGTCTTGTCGGCGGGCGTCACGTTGGGGACTTTAAATTAGCCAACGGATACGAAAACAAATTCGCTACGCTTCTGAGTGTCCCCGACGGGCGCTTTGGAGTGGAACTAGTCGATTTTGGCTCTCGAAATGAAGGCCGAAAGAAGTTCTTCTCCGGAGACATCAACATAGGCTGGGGAGTTGGTCTACCTAGGGATTACTATGAATCAGACCCCGGACCATTCAATGAGCCGATAAATTTTAACATTAGTTATGTCCTCACCGCGGGTAGCAGAGTCCCTGCACAGCTTTGGAACTCTATCGAACGATACTTGAAAAGGGAACCAATTATAGCTCCCTACCTTTCGACCACTGTTTCGCGCTTATTTCCTGTGCCTAAAGACCGCTCCCAACGGAACTTACCTGTAGAAAAAGGCGAACGCATGAGTAGCTACGGTTCCGCCATGGCCAGGAGCTCTGTACCTCTATATTTTTCGGGCTATCACCCAAACGGCGATATGGCTCAAGAAATAGCAAAACAGACCGAAGGACTGTTATATCCAGTCCAAGTTCCATACGAAGACATTGTAATGAATCGTGTCAACCCAGCTGGAATAATTTTGTCCTTAAGGGTGCCGCTAAATTCTTCACCTTTGGGGGCAATACCTGAAACACTGGGTTATTTGAGACAGAAGGGCCACACTACTGCTGCATCTGCCGAACTGTCGGTGATGATCAAAGAAACACTCGCAATGCCAGCGCCGAGCCTTGAACACTTGCGATGTCTAGAGCAGGCTGTGAATAAGGTAATTCGGCAGATTACCATCGGTCGTCTTCGTGTGTTATTCAGAAGCCCGATCAGTTTTGAGACAAATTCTATGGGTATGTTCAGCTTCCATGATCTAAAGGGTGCCATAAATGCTTGATAAAACTTCAAAAGCACTTCTAGAAGAAGGTCTCCAACGACTGAAAGCCGGCGAGACTGCTCACCTCAGTCAAGTTGAGTCGATAATTCACTTCGATTTCAGCGACTTAGGAAGATTGCTAAGGAATCCATTAACCCGAACACCTCAGGTGCGCGTAGCTCTTCGTGGCCGAAAAGTTCAAGAATCTAGATATACGCGCACCACAGTCGTAGGCCGTCAAGAAGTTAACGATTCCATTTGCCCTGAACGTATCGCCAAGCTGATTTCGCAAGGGGCCACGGTTACGCTCGATAGCTTGGAATTGTCAGTACCAGAGGTAGCTGAGGTGTGTCAGCTTTTTGAAGATCAGCTCCAACGCCCTTGTCTTGCTACGGCATACATCACCCCTGCCAACGTAGAAGGCTTGGCGCCTCACATAGATGAAGAAGACGTAATGATGGTCCAGACGGCTGGCTCCAAACATTGGAGATATGGGCAGCCAGAGCCAGGCGTCGGGACAATGTCTCGAATTTTAGAAGGAGATTATTCCAATTTGACCCAGTCCGGGCTCCTGCAAACTGGCGGCCTCATAACCCTACCTTCCGGCACACCTCACTCAGGTACGTCATCATCTAAGGGGTCAATTCATATCACCTTTTCTGTAGAACGACCCCGATATGGAAAACTTTTCAGCCAGCTTTTGAGCAAAACTGTCGAAAGTTCAGCCTTCCCATCAAAGCTTCATGAACAATTGCCGTTCGACAACTATCAACCCCCGTTAAACGAGTACATCGAACCCATTATTAGTGCTCTCGAACATCAATTGCAGGAATCTTCAAAAGAAACTTGTGAAACCTCAGCGCAATGGAATGAGCGGATAGAAGATATCTATGCGAGTTGGGACGCGGTGACTTTTGGGGCAGTTACAGTAAAGCTGAAGGAATCGTTCACGCTTAACTCTGTCGATGAAAACACAACACGAATCCGGACTATGACCAGCGGCCTGCAAGCAACGGTTAGCAGAGAGCTTGAAACAACCCTCCGGACACTGTTGGACCGTAAAAGACTTGACCATGTTGACGTGGATAAGTTTCCGATCTTATCCACCCTGGCCGGATATGGTGTAGTCTCCGCCAATCCAACATCTGAAAAACACATTCCATGAACCACCAAAAATCAATTTTATTCCGTCTATATGCTTCAGAAGCTGGTTCAACATTTACTTCCCAGTACGTGTTGTTTGCGATTCCTGTGGTAGCGGTGACAGTTCTTAACGCTAGAGATTCTGAGGTAGCACTACTCAATGCTGCTAGCGGTTTGGGAATTTTAATTTTCCTATTGCTCCTGGGGCCTCTTGCAGATGTGCGACGTAAAGACCTTTTACTAGGATTCCTGTCGATCGCACGTGGCGTGGCCGCCGCTTTACTGACCTATGCGTTTATGCAGGATGCGGTTTCTATCACCGTCTTGATCGTAGGCGTTTTCTTCATCGGGGGAATGACGGCATTATATGAGAGCAGCGTATCAGCCTACATTCCTGCGTTAGTCAGACCTTCAAAACTGCCTACTGCCAACAGCTGGATAGCTGGTTTACGATCCGCCGCCGACATAGGGGCAGGTGCCGCAGCAGGTTGGGTGCTTCAATACCTAGGACCTTCGTGGCTCATGGCCGTTGTTGCAGCGTTGTACATAGTCGTGTCTGTCGGGCCATTCTCTATGCGACCTGTATTCAAACCTGGCGGAGGTAGCATTCAACGTGCAGATAAGGCCGATTCCGAAACGGGAAAAAGTTTTATCCAAGAGGCGGTGGCTGGTTTCAATATTTTATTTAGAGACCGGGCACAATTTCGGATGAATCTTGGAATCTTCCAATTCAATCTATTCACCTCCGCAGTCCAGGCGATCTTTGCCGTTTATGCAATCAGGTATGCAGATCTAACCGCAATCACCTTTGGGCTAGCAGGAACGATTGGTGGACTCATTGGGCTACTTGGTGTCTGGATTTCTGTAAAAGCCATCCGAAAGTTTCGACCCCACCGACTCATGGCCGCAACTCTAATGATCCCAGGCATTATGGGTATCTTCATAGTTCTACTTCCTGTCTTTACCCCGACCAGTCAGATATTTGTACTGGGAGCCGCGCTTGGTATCTGGGCTGCTGCGACTCTTACGAATATCGCCTTATTTGAGACCATCAAACAAGTGCTAGTACCGTCACAGTACCTTGGACGCTACTCCGCGGCGAGTCGATTATTTACCTGGGGGATTGAGCCTGTAGGCGCTCTATTAGCAGCCTTAGCTGTCACGTATGCCCCTATCAGTGTTGTCCTCACGATTGCCTTTGGAGGCATATTCGCTTCTGGATTTTGGGTAATTCGAGAGAAGTCGCTTATTGCAATCACTAACCGGCAGCTCTACGAATACATGTCTGAGGCTGCAAAGTAGTAACGGTTACTGATATTTTTTGGGGCTCCCTTGCCGTTGGGTAGATTCCTGATGCTCATCGTTTTCGTGCCCTGTTGTGCCTAATCTGTGCCTAGAAAACGGCTGTTATGCCTAAATTATGCCTAGTTTAATGCTAACATCTGAGTACAACTGCAAGACTGATAGCACTAAAAAACATGGCAAAACCGCGTGATTACAAGGAAAACCCCGGAATCTCTACGATCCCGGGGTTAGGCCAGCGGAGGGTAAGGGATTCGAACCCTTGGTACGGGGTTACCGCACAATGGTTTTCAAGACCATCTCCTTCGGCCACTCGGACAACCCTCCAACAACGCTTGAGTTTATCGCATGCTTCCGTCAACTCTGTATTCGTGTCACTCTGGGGAGTATGTGTGCTGATCGTGAAGTGAAAATGCCCGGCCAGCCGAGGCCGGTGGTTCCGTCAGATGTGAAGACATCCGCAGCGATGACTGCGGTCGCGTTTGATGGGGCGGGCGGCCCTGAGGTGATTCGGGTGGGGGAGGCCTCCGTTCCGGAGCCTGGCTCTGGAGAGGTGTTGATCCGGGTGCATGCGTGCGGTGTTAACCCGGCTGATGTTTCGCAACGTGAAGGGAACTATCGTCCCCCCGAAGGTGCCTCGAATATTCCGGGGCTTGAGGTCTCTGGCGAGGTTGTGGGCTACGGCCGCGGCGTGAGCGAAGAGGTATGGCCGTTGGGTGAACGCGTGGTCGCGTTGATTGATACGGGTGGTTACGCGGAGTATGCGGTGGCCCCGGTCGCGCAGGTTTTGCGGGTTCCACGCGGTATCAGCATGGTGGGGGCGGCTGCGTTGATCGAGGTTGCCGCCACGGTGTATTCGAATCTTGCGATGACAGCGCGCCTGCAAGCGGGGGAGACCGTTCTGGTGCATGGCGCATCGGGCGGTATCGGGACGTTCGCGCTGCAGTGGCTTTCGGCCTGCGGGCACACGGTGTACGCGAGCGCATCGACCCCGGAGAAGTGCCGGTGGGCGCGTGAACGCGGCGCAACTGAGGCGATCAACTACAGGGATGAGGATTTCGTTGAGCGCATCAAGCAACTCACCGACGGCCGGGGCGTGGATGTTGTGATCGATGTAGTGGGCGGGGCATACCTGGACCGTAACCTGAGATGCTTGGCTACTGATGGCCGGATGGTCACGATCGGTTTGGTGGGTGGCCGGAAGGCTGAGCTGGATATGGGCCGGTTGATGATCAAACGGCTTTCGGTGCACGGCACTACGTTGCGGGCACGGCCCGCGGACCAGAAGGCGGCGATCGTTGCGGCTGTGGGTCAGCATGTGTGGCCTTTGATCGCCGATGGCCGGGTCACGGTGCCCGTGGATGCGCAGTTCCCGCTGGAGCAAGCGAGGGCCGCGCATGAGTATCTGGCGCGCGGCGAGCATTTCGGCAAGATCGTGTTAACGACGCATCCCGACAACCGGGAGTAGTGTGTCTTGTACAAGTCATCGCAAGTACCTATTTGAGTGAGGTTTCTTATGTCTACAACCTCAGACGAGGTTCAGCGGCCACCGGCGTACGTTGAACCTGACGTCCTGGAAGCAGAGGAACGTAAATGGACTCCGACCCGCATTATCGTGTGGGTCGGAGTCGCCCTGTTGGGCGCGGTTGGTTGGGGTGCGATCGCGCTGGGCCGCGGCGAGCCGATCAACGCGGTGTGGCTGGTTTTCGCGGCGGTCGGTACATACTTGATCGCGTACCGGTTCTACGCGAAGTACATTGAGCGTAAAGTTGCGAAGCCTGATGACCGCAGGGCAACACCTGCGGAGGTGAAGAATAACGGCCAGGACTTCATGCCGACAGACCGTCGCGTGCTGTATGGCCACCACTTCGCTGCGATTGCGGGCGCTGGCCCGCTGGTTGGACCGATTTTGGCGGCCCAGATGGGTTACCTTCCCGGTACTATCTGGATCATTGTTGGTGTGATCCTCGCAGGTGCCGTCCAGGACTACTTGGTTCTGTTCTTCTCGATGCGTTCTGGCGCTGTCTCGTTGGGGCAGATGGCTCGCCAGCAGCTAGGCCGTTTTGCAGGTACCGCGGCGATCATTGCGACCGTGTTCATTATGACGATCATCGTCGCGATCCTCGCGCTCGTGGTCGTGAACGCTTTGGGTGAGTCTGCTTGGGGTCTTTACTCGGTTGGCCTGACCATCCCGATCGCGCTGTTCATGGGCGTCTACCTGCGCTTTTTGCGCCCGGGCAAGGTTATGGAAGTTTCCATCATCGGTTTCGTACTGTTGATGTTCGCCATCATCTCTGGCCGTTGGGTCGCTGAATCCGAGTGGGGCGCTTCGTTCTTCCACCTGGATAAGACCACGATCGCGTGGATGATCATCATCTACGGTTTCGTCGCCGCTGTCCTGCCGGTGTGGCTGTTGCTCGCGCCGCGCGACTACTTGTCCACGTTCATGAAGATCGGTGTGATCGCGCTGTTGGCTGTCGCGATCGTTGTGGTGCGCCCGATGCTGGACGCGCCAGCCGTCTCGATGTTCGCTTCGGTCGAGAACGGCCCGGTGGTCTCGGGTAAGTTGTTCCCGTTCCTGTTTGTGACTATCGCGTGTGGTGCGCTTTCTGGCTTCCACGCTCTCATCTCCTCGGGCACCACCCCGAAGCTCGTTGAGAAGGAACGCCAGACCCGTTTCTTGGGTTACGGCGGCATGCTCATGGAGTCTTTCATTGCGATCATGGCGCTCATCTGTGCTCTCGTGATTGACCGCGGCGTCTATTTCGCTATGAACTCGGGTGCTGGTCTCACCGGTGGGACCGTGGAAGGCGCGGTCCAGTTCGTGAACTCGCTCGGCCTAGTCGGTGCGACCGAGCTGACACCGAACATGCTCACTGAGCTTGCCAATAACGTCGGTGAAGAGTCTGTCGTATCCCGTACGGGTGGCGCTCCGACGCTCGCGGTCGGCTTGGCCTCCATCATGCAGCAGTGGTTCGGCGGCGTCTCGATGATGGGCTTCTGGTACCACTTTGCGATCATGTTCGAGGCCCTGTTCATCCTCACTGCTGTGGACGCCGGTACTCGTACCGCCCGCTTCATGTTGCAGGACGCGTTCGGTAACTACATCCCTAAGTTCAAGGACATGTCGTGGAAACCGGGCGTCTGGATAACCACCGCGATCATGGTTGGCCTATGGGGCTACATCTTGATTCTGGGTGTGACTGACCCGCTGGGCGGTATTAATACGTTCTTCCCGCTGTTCGGTATTTCTAACCAGCTACTGGCTGCGATCGCGTTGGCGATCGTCATGGCCATCGTGGCGAAGAAGCAACGCTTCAAGCACATCTGGGTCGTTGTCTTGCCGCTGGCTTTCGCCACCGTCATTACGATGTACGCTTCGCTTTTGAAGATCTTCTCGCCTAACCCTTCGGTGGGCTACTGGGCTAATCACTTCAAGTTCAAGGAAGCGCTCGCCGCTGGCGAGACGAGCCTTGGCACGGCAGGCAATGTTGAAGCGATGAACGCGGTGGTCCGTAACACGTTTGTTCAGGGTTCGCTTTCGATCTTGTTCATGGTTTTGGCGATCATCGTGATCGCGGCGTCAACCGTCGTCACGTTCAAGGCCTACCGCCACGGCAAGGTTGTGGATCCGTTCGAGACCGAGGAAGTGGAGTCTAAGATCTACGCGCCTAGCGGTTTGATTGCTTCGAAGCCGGAGCGTGAGCTTGAGCAGCGCTGGAAGGAATATGACCAGAAGGTCGTTACCGGGAATGCTCCACGGAAGGAGTGACCCATTCTCATGGGACAGGTCATGGCAACGGTCGTGGATTTTCTGCGCAAGTCCGGCCGCTTCTTCAGCGGTGTCGTAGGCGCGGATAAATACCACCGCTATGTTGAGCATTTTCAACGGGTGCACCCCGGTGAAGAGCCGCTCAGCGAGAAAGAGTGGTGGCGCCAATACCACGATTTCCAGGACAAGAACCCTGGGGCTCGCTGCTGTTGAGCCGCCGCCGCTGTTGAGGCTTAGCCCGCTCAAACCAGCTATCTTGGGTGCATGCGTGAGTTTTTCAAAACCATGTTCGGTAACCCGGACCGCAAGGACACCAAGGATCTAGGCGAGGGCGTGTGGCGCTCAGACTATTGGCGGTTCCGGCGCGCGGTGGACCGTATGCACCAGGTCCTGGAGCAGGCGCAAGCTGATGATGCGTATCACGTGATCCTCACGTACGCGGACGAGGTGGGTGACCACCTTGAACGCGTACGTGAGGTCTCACGCCGAGCGCAAGCGGCGTTCCCGTCTTCAGGAGACCATGTCCCGGCCGCCGCTCTGGACGTGCACCACGCGTTGACGAAAGCAGCCACGCACGCTGCGACCCTCGCTCAATCCGCAGCGATGCTCGGGTGGGCTACCGCCGAGGACGCCTCAGAAGCTGGCCAGGGTGGCGCGCCGCAAGAGGCCAAAGCGGCGAAAGACAACAAAGCGGCGAAAGACAACTTGGACCGCAAGAGCGGGGCAGTGGACTCATACGTTGAAAAGGCGGAAGCTGCCCTGCAGCGGGCACTGCATCGCTAAACACTGTTGGCCGGCGCACCGCAGAGTAGGGTACGCGCACCGCAGAGCTAAACACCGCCCAGTCCATAAGCGCTGAAAACGTTAAAGGTTCGTGGCCGTACCAGTCTTGGTACGGCCACGAACCTTTTGTGCGAGCCCCCTGCCGGAATCGAACCGGCGACCTTTTCATTACGAGTGAAACGCTCTACCGACTGAGCTAAGGAGGCCTGGCGGTGAACCGCCGGCATACACGCAAGGTGCATGCCACGAGTCGAAACTCTATCGGTTCAACGCGCCAGGGTCAAAACGCGGGTGAAACTGCGTTGAAACCGCGCTGAAACGGGAGCCTACGCGCGGCCACAACAACGCCGTAAACAGCGCGAGGCGATCCGTTAGCAGTTAGACTTCTTCGGCATCTTGCCCTTGAGTAGGAAGTCTTCGACCCCGGTGGTGACGCACTCGTTGGAACGCCCGTAAGCGGTGTGGCCCCACCCGTCAAAGGTCAGCAGGGTAGAACCTGGAAGCTGCTTCTGCAGGCTCACGGACCACTGGTACGGGGTTGCTGGGTCGTGCTTAGTGCCGACCACCAAAACAGGCGGGATGTCCTTAGACACTTTGAAGTCATCTTGCGCGGCGCCACCGGCGTTAGGCCAGCCAGCGCAACCATCGTGCTCGCTGAGGGCCTCGCCGTAGAACGGCGCTTCCTTCTTGAACTTTTCGCGCGTCTTCTTGCGGGATTCCTCCGTCAGTGCAGACGCGCCGTAATCCATGCAGTTGTATGCGTAGAACGCCTGGCTGGTGTTGTTGCGGTACTTGCCGTCCTCTCCACGCTCAGTAGACAAGTCCCACAGCATCGCGATCCCCTCTGGGTCATTGTCTTCGATCGCCTGGCTCAACGCGTCAGTGAGCATGTCATGGGCTGCTGGCTCATACATCGGCAAGAGGGCTGCCTCGAAAACGGCGGCGCCACTGAACTTGCGGCCGTCCTCGGTGGTCATCGGTTTGGCATCCCACTTGTCGATCGCTTCGGTGAGCTTCTTACGGCCAGCCGCAACGTCGCCTTTGAACCAGCAAGTATTCGGCTGCTCGGTGCAGGACTCAAGGTAGTAATCCAGGCTTTCCTCGAAGGACTTCGCTTGCCCAAGCCCGACCTCTTCCATCTCGAGACTTGGGTCCAGCGCCCCATCCAGCACCATGCGTCCAGCGTTTTCTGGGAACAACGAGAGGTACTGGGCGCCGAGCTCGGTGCCGTATGAGTAGCCGAGGTAGTCGAGCTTCTTATGGCCGAGGGCCGCGCGCAGAATATCCATGTCTCGTGCGGAGTTCGGTGTGGTGATTTGGCTCAGCAGCCCTTCCGGCTTGGTGTTCTGCTTGCACTTGAGCACATCGGCTTCTGCGTCCTTCTTGATCTCCTTGATGCTCTGCTCGTTGTTGCGCGGCATACGAGATTCCTCCATGCGCGCATCGAGCTCCTTGTCCGTGAAACACTTCACGGCCGTCGAGCTACCCACCCCGCGAGGATCAAAACCGACGATGTCGTAGCTCTTACGTAGCTCATCGGAGAACAGCATCGAGGCGGCGTCCTTGACCATGTTGACACCTGAGGCGCCCGGCCCGCCCGGGTTCACAACCAAGCTGCCTTCAGACTTATCGGTGGCTTTCGCACGAATAACTGAGATCGTGATCGCGCCCTCGTCAAGCTTCTCGTAGTTCAGTGGAACTGCGATCTCGCCGCACTCAAAGTTGCCGCATTCCTGCCAGTCGATTTTCTGGTCATAGAAAGACTTCAGGTCTTTGCCGCTGACGGCTTCCGTGGCAGGCGCTTTCGACGACTCGGCCGGGCTCGCCTCGGGCCCGCCGTTGCTACCGCCACCGCCGCAAGCGGTGAGCGCTAACGCAACAGCGGCGGCTGCTGCACTGAACATCATGCCCCGGCGGGGCATAGCACCCGGAAGGAGCCGGGTTTGGTGTGGGGAAGTCACATTATCCTCGCTGATGTCGATCTGATGGAGCTAGTAGGCCAGGGTCTGCTGGTGGCTCGGGAGGTTCATCGAGCCGCAGACGGTCTGGGCGCAGTCAGTCTAGGTGAAGCAGAACTTCGCGGAGTAGTACTACGGGGTGAGACGATGATCGCGGCCATGAGCGCTTCGATCGCTACTTGTGGGCTCACATTTCCGGCGATCCTCTCGCGTGCGGTCCCGATGTGGTCGATCGCGGCAACAGAGTGCCCCGGATTCGTCGCGTTCGCGTACTGGGTCAGCTGCGGCGCTAGGTGAGCGTTGACGAGCTCTTGACCTGTGCCGAGCTGGATTGTGAGAACGTCGCGGAAGAACGTCGTCAGGTCGATCAATGCGCGGTCTATCGAGTCTGTGGTTCCGCGCCGTCCGCGGCGCTTAGCGGCATCGGCGAGGCGCTTGAATTCTGTGCGTAACTGCCGCGGGATCGATTCTTCCGGGGACAAGCCGAAGGTTTCCCTCAACGCAGCCTCATCGGCTTGGGAACGCTCTTCAACGGATGCGGTCGCCTCCGCGGTCGCTATCTCAACGAAATGGGCGGCTGCCGCCATAGCGTTAGCGATGTTCGTGGCTCTGAACGGCGTGTTCACGATGTCTTCACGCCGCTGCCGCGCCCCCTCGTCGCGGGCGAGCCTGCGGGCAACACCGATGTGGCCTTGGGAAACGCGGGCCGCGAACTCAGCTTGCGCCGGGGTTAGCCCGTCCCTGCGAACCAAAAGCTCCGCGACATCGGCGTTATCCGGGATCCGGAGTGTGATGTTGCGGCAACGGGAACGGATCGTGACCAGGACATCGGCGGGCGAAGGCGCACATAGGATCCACACGGTGTGCGGGGGTGGCTCTTCGATGGCTTTCAGCAACACGTTGGTGGTGCGTTCGGTCATGCGGTCGGCGTCTTCAACGATGATGATCCGCCAGCGTCCCGTGGCTGGCCTGTCGTGGGCTGTGCTGATGAGGTGGCGGACGTCTTCAATCGAGTAGGTAACGTTCTCGGTTGTCACCATGCTGACATCGGGGTGTGTTCCAGCGAGCACGGTGCGGCACGCCGGACATTCACCGCAGCCCTTTGCTTCCGGCGCGGCCTGTTCGCATTCAAGGGCGGCAGCGAACGCGCGGGCCGCGTTGGTGCGTCCTGAGCCCGGAGGGCCGGTCATGAGCCACGCGTGGGTCATCGCACTACCGCTCACCGCGCGCTTGAGTTGCTCAACCACCCGCTCCTGTCCAGGGAGGTCCCGCCACACGCTCATGCGCTACCTCCGGCATCTGTCACGGCATCAGGTGCAGGATTGGACGCTGAGCCCGCCGCAGGCCGCGCCGCCGGGGCCTGCTCGGCCTGTTCGGTCCGCGCTGTTAGGGGAACACGCTTTATGAGGGGAGCCACGGCCGCGTTGATCTGTTGCGCGATGTCTTCGATGCTTGCCCGCGCATCGATCACAAGATAACGCTGCGGATCCAGTGCCGCGATCCGCTCGAACTCTTCCATGAGTGTTCCGTGAAACTCATCGGGCTCGGCTTCGATGCGGTCGCTGGTTCCGCGTTGGCCTTGGCGTGCACGCGAGTCCGCTACCGGCATCGTGAGCACGATGGTGAGGTCGGGTTCATGCCCCCGCACGGCCGGGGCATTGATGGAGGCAACTGTTTCCAGGCCGAGCCCGCGGCCTGCACCTTGATACGCGAGCGAGGAATCAAGGAAGCGATCAGAGATCACAACCGCGCCAGCTTCCAGCCACGGGATGATCCGGTCGTTGACGTGAGCCGAACGCGCCGCAGCATAGATCAAAGCTTCGGTGACAGGGTCCATCGGAGCGAACGCCGGGTCAAGCACGATGCCGCGCAGTGCCTCGGAAACAGCCGTTCCGCCTGGTTCGCGGGTGGTTTCAACGCGGTAACCGGCCGAACGCAGGTGCTCGGCGAGCAAGCGAGACTGGGTTGATTTACCTGTCCCGTCGCCTCCTTCAAACACGATGAACACACCGGCGGTATTACGGTGTTGCTGTGTGGCATCTACCTGCATGTACTTAACTCTACCGGTGGTTAGGTCCAAAACATGAGGGTGAACACATAGAATGGGACGCATGACTTGGGCTCTCATGATCGAATTCGTGATCTCCGTGTTAATCGACGGAGCCATTTTCGCTCTCGCGTTATTCGCGTTGCTGGACTGCCTCGGGCAGCCCGCGGACCGTTTCCGCGTCTTCAGCAGGATGTCGAAGGGCGCGTGGACAGGAGCCCTCGCAGCGGCAGCGCTCGTGTCAGGTCTTTCATGTGTCAGCGGTGTGACCGCTTTGATAGGTCGGCCTTTCGGCGCCGGCATTCTAAGCGGTGGCAGCTTCGGCATGATCCTGATTTTGGCTGCGGCGATCTTCACAGGCGTGTATTTGGCGGGGGTCCGTCCTAACGTGTCCGGTAAGAACGGGTACGGCTCGTATTAAGCCGCGGCACCCATCGTCATTGAGAGACCCTGCTTGCGCGGGAATGAAAGGCGGATCATGACTTATAAGCTGATTTTGCTTCGGCACGGTCAGAGCGAGTGGAACGAGAAGAACTTGTTCACTGGCTGGTATGACGTGACGTTGACTGAGAAGGGGCGTGCGGAAGCCAAGCGTGGCGGTGAGCTGCTCAAGGAGACCGGCAACCTGCCTGATGTGCTTCACACCTCGCTGTTGACTCGCGCCATCGTGACGGCCAACATCGCTTTGGAGGCCGCGGATCATGTGTGGATCCCGGTCAAGCGTTCGTGGCGGCTCAACGAACGCCACTATGGTGCGTTGCAGGGCAAGAACAAGGCCGAGGTTTTGGAGAAGTTCGGTGAGGAACAGTTCATGACCTGGCGCCGTTCTTATGACACTCCGCCGCCGGAGCTGGAGGATGATTCGCCGTTCTCGCAGGCGAATGACCCTCGCTACGCGGACCTTGTTTCGATGCCGCGCACCGAGTGCCTTGAGCAGGTTCTTGAGCGTCTGTTGCCTTACTGGACTGAGCAGATCGTGCCGGATCTGAAGGCCGAGAAGACTGTTTTGGTGACCGCGCACGGTAACTCGTTGCGGGCGCTCGTGAAGCACCTGGATGGTATTTCGGATGAGGATATCGCCCAGTTGAACATCCCGACCGGTATCCCGCTGGTGTATGAGCTGGATGAGAGCCTGAAGCCTGTCACCCCGGGCGGCACCTATCTTGATCCGGATGCTGCCGCGGCTGAGATCGCTAACGTCGCCAACCAGGGTAAGAAGTAACGCCTAGGTAATGCATAGAGCTGGGGCCAGCACCTGCCACAGGTGCTGGCCCCAGCTCTATGCTCTCTCAGCCGCGAACGGTTAGTGAGGCGTATCGGTTACTTGAATGGGAGGTCTACGGACTCTGGTTCCCATTCGCCGGTCACGAGGTAGGTGACCTTGCGAGTCACGGAGACGCCGTGGTCGCCGAAGCGCTCGAGGTAGCGGGAGGTCAGGGTCACGTCTGCTGTGGTTTCGGATGGTGCGTCCCATTCTGGGGCGGCTACGGCACGGAACACAGAGGAGTGCAGTTCGTCGATCTGGCGGTTCTTTTCAATGATCTGGCGCGCCAGGCTCAGGTCGCGGGTGTCGAGCAGGTCGCCGAGCATGTGTGCCAGTTCGATGTCCAGCTTCGCCATGTCAGCGAAGGTTGGGATGATGCTTTCTGGTGCTACCGGGTTAGGGAAGCGCAGGCGAGCCAGCTGGGCGATGTGGCGGGCGAGATCGCCCATGCGCTCGAGGGATGCAGACATGCGCAGCGAACCGACGATCATGCGGAGGTCGGAGGCGACTGGGCCTTGGAGGGCGAGGACGTCGATGGCGCGCTCGTCCAGTTCGTTCTGCATGAAGTCGATGCGAGCGTCGCTTGCGATGACTTCCTGCGCTAGTTCGGTGTCTTGGGTGGTGAACGCCTCCCATGCCTGTTCCATTGCGGTTGCAACACGGTGGGACATGGTGATGAGGCCTTCGCCGATGGAGGTCAGCTCTGCTTGGAAGACTTTGCGCACGGTTGCGTGTGTTCCTCTCGATTGTCAGACATGTGCGGCGGCGGTGAGTTTTGCTGTGTGCGGCTCACGCCGTGTGTCTCTCACTGGGCACATGTGGGGGACTATGAATTATCTTTGCTCCGCTAAGTATCGCGGCGGTAGGCGTTACATGAACATCAGGTGAACAGGTCGTAGGGGAGTGCATTCTCCGGTTGTTGTCTAGTTTTCCAGGGTTAGGCTCTTAGTGTGGACCATACGCAACTCATTGCCGTGATTTCAGGCCTGGTGGGCCTGCTCATAGGTGTGGGCGGAGTCCTTGCTTATAACGCATCGCAGCGTGGCAGGGTTCTCCAGCTCGCTGATGACACCCCTGATTTGCCGGAAGGAGCGGCAGACGTGTTGGGGGTTATTGGTCGTGCCTATGTTCTGGTCGATGAGGTCGATGGCGTGGTGCGGGCGAATCCGTCTGCGTACGCGTATGGGTTGGTGCGGGGCCATACGTTGGTGCATAGCGACATTGTGGAGATGATCGCTGATGTTCGCCGCGATGGTGTGGTTCGTGAAGGCGAGTTTGAGCTTCCGCGCGGCCCTGTGGGGCAGGGTTTCATTGTGGTGCATGTGCGTATGGCGCCGCTGGGTGGGGAGCATATTTTGATCCTTGCAGATGACCGCACTGAGATCACTCGTACAGCTACCATGCGCCGCGACTTCGTTGCGAACGTTTCACACGAGTTGAAGACCCCGGTCGGTGCTGTGGGTTTGTTGGCTGAAGCTATTGAGAGCGCGGCTGATGACGAGGTCGCGGTGCGGCGGTTCACCAAGCGTTTGGCTAAGGAATCGCAGCGGTTGGCGGCTTTGGTCCAAGACATTATTGAGCTGTCACGCCTGCAGTCTGCTGATGTTGTGCAGGCGGGTGAGGAAGTCGATATGTCCAAGCTTGTGAATGAGGCTGTGGATCGTACGGCGCTCATCGCGGGTGAGCAGGACATTGAGATCAAGGTTGGCGGCGTCAAGAACGCGACCGTTTATGGCGAATCTGATCTGTTGATGACTGCGGTGCGGAACCTGATTGATAACGCGATCAGGTATTCCCCTGAAGGCACCACGGTTGGTGTGGGGATCAGTGACCGGAATGGTTTGGTTTCGGTCACGGTGACTGACCAGGGTCCGGGTATTCCGGCTGATGAACAGGAACGCGTGTTTGAGCGTTTCTACAGGCTTGATTCGGCTCGTGCCCGCTCGACTGGTGGTAGCGGGTTGGGTTTGAGTATCGTGCGGCACGTGATGGAGAGCCACGGTGGTGAGGTGACCTTGTGGTCGCAGCCGGGGCAGGGTTCTACGTTCACGTTGCGTTTGCCGCGTCTCGAAAGTGAGGAAGAGCAGAGCGCTTCCTCGGCAAGTTCTAGCCTCGAGGAAGCCTCGAGCGTTGAGGGAAAGTGAGTACAGCACGGTGACACGCATTCTGATTGTGGAGGATGAGGAGTCGCTCTCCGATCCGCTCCACTTCCTTTTGGAACGCGAGGGGTTCGATGCCGCAGTCGCTGCTGACGGGGAAACCGCGGTTCAGGAGTTTGACCTGCATGGCGCGGACCTCGTTTTATTGGATTTGATGCTTCCGGGACTTCCGGGAACTGAGGTGTGCCGGCAGTTGCGGCAACGTTCTAACGTGCCGATCATCATGTTGACGGCTAAGGATTCTGAGATCGATAAGGTCGTGGGTCTTGAGCTGGGCGCGGATGACTATGTGACGAAGCCGTATTCTTCGCGTGAACTGCTGGCCCGGATTAGGGCCGTTTTGCGTCGCCAGGGGGAAGCGGAAGAGCTGATTTCCACAACCGTGCAGGCTGGCCCTGTCCGGATGGATGTCGAACGGCATGTGGTCACGGTGCGTGGTGAGCGTGTGCAGATGCCGCTCAAGGAGTTTGAGCTTCTTGAAATGTTGCTCCGTAACGCGGGCCGTGTGATGACGCGCGGGCAGCTGATCGATCGAGTGTGGGGATCGGATTATGTTGGCGATACCAAGACTCTTGATGTTCATGTGAAGCGTCTGCGCGCCAAGATTGAGGAGGAGCCCGGCTCGCCTGTTCACTTGGTGACGGTGCGCGGCCTGGGATACAAGTTCGAAGGCTAGTCTTCCTAGCGTAGGTACCGTTTCCCGCGCAGTTACCGTATAAAACGCTGTGGGCCGGACACTCGAGCGAGTGTCCGGCCCACAGCGTTTTATTGTGCCATGCCCGGCGGTTAGCGCGGGTCAGGCTGTGTTCTTAGTGGCCGTGGTCGGCCTTTTCGGAGGGCTTGAGGTGGTCGCTACGTGACTTGTCGTGGCCACCTGGGACGTAGTTGGCGTACTCAGGGAGGGTTCCGTCGACTACTGGGACCTTCGCGGTGGTGCTGTTGCCGCCGCTCTTGATGGTCACGAGGACCTGCTGGCCAGGGTAGGTGCCCTTGTTGGTTTCCTTGCTGGTGTCGCCTGGAACCGTGAAAGTTTCGGCGTTCTTATCGTCTTCGAGGCGCAGCGGTTTGTCTGCGGTGACGTTGGTGTCTACGGAGTTGCCGCTGAACTCGAGGCTGAGGTCTGCAGAGTCCTTGCCCTTGTTCACGATGGTGCCGAGGTAACGGGCTTCTTGGTCGGCGCCGTTGGTGACGAGCATCAGGTTCTGGATGGTGACGTCGCCGACGTGCGCGGAGACACCGTCTGATGGGTCGTACTGGGCAGTGGTTGCCTGGTCGTTGATCGCACCGCAGCCGGTAGCGGTGAGCGCAAGCGCAGCAAGGGCGGCGCCCGAGGCGGCGCGGCGGATGCGGGCCTTCACGGGAAGTTTCACGAAATTAGCTCCTCATCAATGAGTCATCTGCGCGGTTGTTTGCTCATTTAAGGGTGCAAGCAGACCACCGCCTCCTGCGATTCTATCGTGTTTGTGTGTTTCTCGCGGCCTCGGCTGTGTGTTGGTGACAAACCGTTCGGGCTTGTGCGGTGATTCGATCGTTTATTTGGGGTGCGTGGGCCGCTGTTGTGGTGACTGTGTTGCCAGTCGGCGTATAGATAACTGCGCGTTGAAGGTACTGAGCCGTTAAGTGCCGTTTCCCCTATGTTTACGGGGTTCTGTGGAAAGGTGCGGAGTTAGTCGTGATATTCTAGTTATCTAGAAAGGGGTTTATCCGCATGATTTTTGACGTCGGAGAGACGGTCGTTTACCCACATCACGGTGCTGCCACGATCGAAGAGATTAAGATGCGCACCATCCGGGGCGAAGAGAAAATGTACCTTAAGCTTCGGGTTGCCCAGGGTGACTTGGTGATTGAGGTCCCTGCTGAGAATGTGGATCTTGTTGGCGTCCGCGACGTTGTGGACCGGGATGAGCTTGAGCACGTTTTCGAGGTGTTGCAGGCTCAGGATGTGGAGGAACCTGCTAACTGGTCTCGTCGTTATAAGGCGAACTTGGAGAAGCTGGCTTCTGGTGATGTGAATAAGGTCGCTGAGGTTGTGCGTGACTTGTGGCGCCGCGAGAATGATCGTGGTCTGTCTGCTGGTGAGAAGCGCATGCTGGCTAAGGCGCGCACTATCCTGACCTCGGAGTTGGCTCTTGCTAAGAAGCTGACGGAAGATGAGGCTGAGGTTGTCCTGGATGATGTTTTGTCTGGGAAGCGTAAGGCTAAGGTCTAAGTTTTCGTATCGGGGGTTGAATGTCACCTCATGTGACTCTTCTTCCGGCCGAGTGTTCACCGGAGTCTGTGGCCATCGTTGTGGTGGCGGCGGGCTCCGGTACGCGTTTAAAGGCCGGTATGCCTAAGGCTTTGGCGGCTGTTGCTGGCCGGAGTTTGGTTGAGCATTGTCTCGATGTTGTGGTTGATCCGGGCCTGGCCGGGCAGGTTGTTGTTGTGACGCCGCCTTCTGATGGGCGTGTAGCGCAACTCGTCGCACAGCGTCCTGAGGTTGCCGGTGTTGCGGTTTCGTGTGTTCCTGGCGGGGCGACGCGTCAGGAATCGGTGGCGGCCGGTCTTGCAGCTGTGGGGGATGCGCGTTTCGTGTTGGTTCACGATGTCGCTCGCGCCTTTGCGCCTGCCTCCTTGTTTGGGCGGGTTGTTGAGCAGTTGCGTTCCCGTGATGATGTGGACGGCGTTGTTCCGGGATTACCTGCGGTGGATACGTACAAGATCGTTGATGCTGATGGCGTGGTGGTGGATACGCCGGAGCGTTCGTCGCTGCGTGCTGTGCAGACGCCGCAAGGTTTTGTCGCGGATACGTTGCGGCGTGTGCACCGCGAGTCGGTTGGCCGGGATGCCAGTGACGATGCGGGCTTGCTTGAACAGACTGGATACCGGGTTGTGGTGGTTGCCGGGGATGAGCGGGCGTTGAAGGTCACGCATCCGCAGGATGTTGCTATCGCTGAGGGCATTCTCGCGGCCGGTGCCGCTGAAGAGAAGGGAGTTGGAACCATGAGTGAGGTGCACGAGTTGGGTGAGGGAATCCCTGCAGGCAGCCTGCCGATGGTTGGCTTGGGTTTTGATGTTCACGCGTTTTCGGATGAGGACCCGTCAGCGCCTGGGGCTTTGCCGTTGATGTTGGCTGGGCTTGAGTGGCCGGGGGAGCGCCGTTTGAGTGGGCATTCTGATGGTGATGCGGTGGCTCACGCTGTGTGTGATGCGGTGTTCGCGGCGTCCGGTTTGGGGGATGTGGGCACCCAGTTTGGTACTGACCGCCCTGAGTTCGCTGGCGCGTCTGGCGTGACGCTGGTTCGTGAGGCCGGGCGTTTGGTGGGAGAAGCGGGCTTCACGGTGGGGAACGTGTCGGTTCAGTTTGTGGGGAACCGTCCACGCTTTGCTAAGCGGCGTGAGGAAGCGAACCGTGTGTTGTCGCATGCCTTGGGCGCTCCGGTTGTGGTCGCTGCCACGACGTCGGATGGCTTGGGTTTCGAGGGTGCGGGCGAGGGTATTTCGGCCCGCGCGGTCGCGTGGGTGTATCCGACGCCGAAGCGATAGGGTTGGGTCTGTGAGCTTGCGTTTCTATGACACTCGTACCCGTGCCGTCCACGATTTTGTCCCTGTCAAGGAGGGGCATGTGGGGCTGTATTACTGTGGCGCGACGGTTCAGGGGATGCCGCATGTGGGGCACGTGCGTTCGGCCATCGCGTTCGATATTTTGCGGCGCTGGCTGATGTATCGCGGTTTCACGGTCACGATGGTCCGTAACGTCACGGATATTGATGACAAGATTTTGGAGAAGTCGGCGCTGTCTTTCTCTGATCCTGCTCAGCTCGGCCCGGATTATGTGGCTAATGAGTTGTGGTTCGCGTTGGCGTACCGTTTTGAGGCGGCGTTCCGTGAGGCGTATGCGACATTGGGTGTTTTGCCTCCGACGTATGAGCCGCGCGCTACGGGGCACATGACGGAGATGTTCGCGTTGATTCAGCGTCTGATCGATGCGGGCCATGCGTACCCGGCTGAGGATGGCTCGGGTGACGTCTATTTCGATGTCCGTTCCTATCCTTCCTACGGTGCGCTGACGCATCAGTCGGTGGATGACATGCAGGATGCTGGCGACGCTGATCCGCGCGGTAAGCGTGATCCGCGTGATTTCGCGGTCTGGAAGGGCCATAAGGATGGCGACCCGTTGACGGCGTCGTGGGTTTCGCCGTGGGGGCGTGGCCGGCCAGGCTGGCACATCGAGTGCTCGGCGATGGCGGGTAAGTACCTTGGCGAGACGTTCGATATCCACGGTGGTGGCTTGGATTTGCGTTTCCCGCATCACGAGAATGAGATGGCTCAGTCGCAGGCTGCTGGCGATGGTTTCGCGCGTTTCTGGATGCATAACGGCATGGTGACGTTTGAGGGCCAGAAGATGTCGAAGTCCGTGGGGAACACGGTGTCTCCGCGTGAGATGTTGGCACAGGCTCCGGCGGATGTTGTCCGGTATTTCTTAGGCCAGGCTCATTATCGTTCGCAGTTGGATTATTCGCCGTCGTCTCTGGCGGAGGCCGGTGCCGCTCTGGAGCGTGTGAAGGGTTTTGTTGCGAGGGCTGCCGAGAAGTTTGGCGCCGATGCTGTGGCTGGTGGCGAGGTTGCGCCGGCTTTCGCTCAAGCCATGGACGATGATCTGAATGTTCCGCAGGCGCTTGCGGCGTTGCATGAGACGGTGCGTCGCGGCAACGCAGCTTTAGGGTCAGGCGACGGCGCGGAGGCCGGTGCCGCGTTGGACGCGGCTCGCCAGGTTGCGGCGATGACCGCGGTGTTAGGCCTTGATGACGCGGCGTCCACTGTTGAGTCTAGTCAGGGCGCCGAATCGGACGCGTTGGCGCAACTGGTGGAGGCGCGTCTGGCTGAGCGCGCGGCCGCGCGTGCGGCGAAGGACTTTGAGACTTCTGACCGTATCCGTGATGAGCTCGCTGCGGCGGGCATCACGGTCAAGGATGGCGCTGATGGCGCATCGTGGGTTTTGACTGGATTGTAGAGCTTGGAAGCTCGTAGGGGTTTCAGAGCCTAGACTTGACGTTAGTCCGGGTTCCGGGCGTTGTAGTTGATCGTTGTGTCCGTTGAGGAGGGCATATGTCGGCGCCACGTAAGGCACCACGTAACCGTAAGGGGCCCTCTAAGGGCAGCGGCGGTAAGAATAAGCGCGCGCTTGAGGGCCGCGGTCCCACTCCTAAGGCGGAGGACCGGGTCTATCACAAGGCGCATCGTGCCAAGGTTTTGCGGGAGCGTTCGCAGAACAAGCAAGGCAACCGTCGCCAACCGACTGGTGGTCGTCGTTTCTCTGAGGAGCACGTGAACGGGCGTAACGCTGTGCTGGAGGCATTGCAGGCCTCCATCCCGGCGAAGGCTTTGTATGTTGCGGCTCAGATTGATGTGGATGACCGCATCCGTGAAGCGTTGAAGATCGCGGCTCAGCGACGCATTCCGATTCTTGAGGCGACTAAGCCTGAGCTGGATCGTTTGACAGACGGCTCTGTGCATCAGGGTATTGCGATGCAGATCCCGCCGTATGACTATCCGGATGCTGCCGCGAGCCTTGCCGATGCGATGGAGAACTACCGCAACGGAACAGCGGGGGCCCCGTTGGTTGTGGCGTTGGACGGTATCACTGATCCGCGTAACTTGGGTGCGATCATCCGTTCCGCATCGGCCTTTGGTGCTGGGACGATCGTGATTCCGGAGCGCCGAACGGTTGGTGTCACTGCTACAGCGTGGAAGACCTCTGCTGGTGCTGCTGCACGTGTGCCGGTTGCGCGGGCCACGAACCTCACGCAGGTTCTGCGGCAGGCCAAGCAGAATGGCTTCTATGTTCTGGGTCTGGATGGCGGGGGTGATGTATCCCTGCCTGAACTTGAACTTGCTGATGAGCCGCTGATTGTTGTGGTGGGCAACGAGGGCAAGGGATTGTCGCGTTTGGTTTCGGAGACGTGTGATCAGATCGTCTCGATCCCGATTAACGCTGCGATGGAGTCTCTCAATGCATCGATGGCTGCGGGCATCACGCTGTACGAGATCGCGAATAAGCGACGAGCATCACAGAACTGAATCTTCTTCGCTAACTCCCCTGAACTGCGTCCTGGAACGTGGTACAGGGGAGTTTTGCCTTGTATTTACGGGGTTCATGGCTGGAACGCTGGCCGGTGTGTGGGTGGTTTTGCGTTTTGGTGT
>NZ_KV789371.1:0-146894 GCF_001807575.1 Arthrobacter sp. HMSC08H08 | reverse complement strand
ACACTCGTACACGTAACACACAGATTTCCCGCAACCCGGTACGGGTTGATGGGTGAGAGAGTTACGGCGGTTATAGCGTGGGGGAAACGCCCGGTCCCATCCCGAACCCGGAAGCTAAGCCCCACAGCGCCGATGGTACTGCAACCGGGAGGTTGTGGGAGAGTAGGACACCGCCGAACACACTATAGAAAGGATGTTGGTCCCGAAGCTCCCAACCCCCACACACAGGGGGTTCGGTCGCAGCATCGGGACCAACACCCATTTAAACCACAAAACCAGGGATAACAGAAGAAGCACGGGTAGCTGCTGAGTGCCACAAGTGAACAGCGCCGTGTTAGGCCGCACTACGACAGTGCTATCTCAAGCCTCACGTCATCAGACCCCGGTAGCATCCCTACGGAAGCCGGCTCTATAGACTGAATCCATGACTGACATGCCGCTGTTCAGCCACGCACCACAAGACAAACCTGAAACCGACGCGCAACAGCCAAGCAACAGCCAAGCACGCTGGTACGCGTCGAAGCGATCGTTCCCGTAGACATCCTGAACGCGTGCGAAGGCCTCGTCGACTACACAGACCTCTGGTGGCCCCGCAACCAACGCTTGAGCACTGACCCGGAAGCCCAACTTATCTGGGACGAAAACAGCCTCTTTGAAATCGACGAGCAAGGCAACGTCCACCTATGGGGACACAACCACGGAAGCGAACCACCGCTAAAGATCAGCATCCTGCTCGAAAACGAAGCGTTCCCACACCACATCGCAACCTTCACATTTACGCCACACGGAGCCCAATCAACACGCGTCGACATCCGTGCAGAAGCGCCCCGGGCAAGCCACCGGATCACGAGCAGCATCTGGCGGGATGTACTCCAAAGCTATTCAACCTTCATGGGCAACCGGGAGCGAGCTCAACGTACTTAGAATGACTGCATGCTGACAACTCAGGACGTGTGACGTTATACGTGAAATCTCGATTATGTTCCTGAGAAGCCTTGATGTAAGGTGTGAAGGTCTCGTCACCGGGGTGTGGCGCAGCTTGGTAGCGCGCGTCGTTCGGGACGACGAGGTCGCAGGTTCAAATCCTGTCACCCCGACGCAGAGGTTCTGGCCTGGAGCAAAAGCTCCAGGCCTCAACTGTTTAACCGGCTATACCGAGCTCTATTGAGGGTTACCGCCTTAACGTTCTGCTGGCCGTTAACCCTCTATTGAGCGGTTATGCCTAGTCGGGCCGCTCAATCTCAGATACTGTTACTGAAACCATCCCCGTAACAACGAAGGATTCAACGAGAGCAGTATTCATGGACGCAGACGTCATTGTTGTAGGTGCTGGGCTGGCGGGACTCGTCGCTGCAAGAGAAGCGATTCGGGGCGGACTCTCAGTAGCTGTTCTGGATCAAGAGAACCGACAGAACCTCGGGGGCCAGGCGTTCTGGTCGTTCGGCGGAATGTTCCTGATCGATACACCACAACAGCGCCGCCTAGGCGTCAAGGACTCGGCCGAGCTCGCGCACTCAGACTGGAGCGGAACCGCCGGCTTCGACCGACTCGATGACTCGGATGGGCTTGCCCAAGACCGGTGGGCGAAACGGTGGGCCTATGAATACGTCGAATTCGCTGCAGGGGAGAAAGCCTCATACCTGGCTGAACACGGCATCAAGTTCACGCCGGTTGTCGGTTGGGCTGAACGCGGCGGAACATCAGCGGACGGGCACGGAAACTCCGTGCCGCGCTTCCATGTCCCTTGGGGGACAGGTACCGGCATCGTGAAGCCATTCATCAACTTCGCGCTGCAAGCAGAGAAAGACGGCAAACTCCGGTTCCACTTCCGCCACCGCGTTACCGGGCTTGTGACTGATAGCGGGCGCGTCGTCGGAGTAGAAGGCGAAGTTCTCGAGAACTCGGCACGAGACCGCGGACGTAGCTCGACTCGTACGCGCACTGGAGGGTTCACAATCACCGCGCCTGCCGTCGTGATGGCGACCGGCGGTATCGGAGCCAACACCGAACTGGTACGTGCCAACTGGCCCGAACGCCTCGGGTCTGCGCCACGGAACATGATCTGCGGGGTTCCGGACTACGTCGACGGATCAGGCCTGATCGCAGCAGAAGCCGCGGGTGCACGATGGGTCAATAAAGACCGCATGTGGCACTACACGGAGGGGATCATCAACTATGATCCGGTGTGGCCGCACCACGGTATCCGGATCCTGCCGGGCCCAACGCCGCTGTGGTTCGATGCGCGCGGCAGAAGGCTCCCGCACCCTAACCTGCCCGGATATGACACCCTCGAGACCCTCAAGTACCTGCGCACAACGGAAGATATTAAGGACTATGAGCATTCGTGGTTCATCGTCAACGAACGGATCCTCGCGAAAGAATTCGCGCTCTCCGGCTCCGAACAAAACCCGGACATCACATCGGGGAAGATGGCCAGAGTGCTCGCCTCACGCTTGTCTTCCGGAATCTCCGGACCGGTGCGGCGCTTCCAACGCCAAGGCCAGGACTTCTTGACCGCCGAAACCCTAGAGAAGCTCGTGCCGCAAATGAATCAGTTGGTCGGGGAAGAGCTCATCGACGGCGATGAGCTGCGGGCGCAGATTCAGGCACGCGACCTGCAGATCGACAACCCGTTCTCGAAAGACGCCCAAATCCAGGGGATCCACAACTCCCGGGCTTTCCGCGGCGACCGGATGATCCGCACCACCAAGCCGCACAAGCTCCTCGACCCAGCGGCGGGGCCGCTTGTTGCGGTGCGGCTTCACATCCTCACACGCAAATCGCTAGGCGGCCTGCAGACAGACCTGGCATCACGGGTTATCGGAAGCGACGGCGAGGTCTTGCCGGGGCTTTGGGCGGCTGGCGAAGCCGCTGGCTTCGGCGGTGGAGGCGTGCACGGTTATCGAGCGCTCGAAGGCACGTTCCTGGGTGGTGCGGTGTTCTCGGGCCTACTAGCGGGCCGCTCACTCGTTGAAACGCTACATTGAGCTTGGGCTAAGCCCGGGCACGTATAATGTTTGAATTGAGTGCCGTGTAGGCAATACACAAAACCGATTCAATAAGGACGTTACTGAGCATGGCAAAGAATCCACCGCGTTCCTCGAATAATCAGGACCGTGTTCAGGCCGCCCGTGAACAGGCGGAGCAGCAGCGCATCGCAACGCAGAAGGCGCAGCGCCGCCGCGCTAACCTCATCAAGGCCGCTATTGCCGCTACCGTGCTGATCGTTGTCGCGGTAGCCGTGGTGATCATCATCGCCCTCAAGAACCAGGACGAAGAGCAGCATTCAGAAAGCTCGTACCCTAAGACCGGTAACGAATACGGCGGTGTGGTTTTCACGAGCCCGAACGAAGCGAAAGAATTCAACCTCAGCGGCACAGTCAAACGCCCGGAAGGGGATCCGCCTGCTCCTGCAGAGGACGTGAACATTAGTGGCGCTGACGCGAACGCTAAACCGGTCCAGGTGATCGTTTACGCTGACCCTGCGTGCCCGCACTGCTTCGAATTCGAGAGGGCTTTTGGCCCGCTGTTGAACCAGAAGCTTGAAGCAGGCGAGATCACGTTGGAACAACGCATGGTCCCGTACCTGGACCGCGGCTCACCAAGCAACTTCTCCTCGCGTGCCGTCAACATGCTCGCGTGTGTGGCTGACGCTAAGCCGGACGCATACAACGCTGTTCTCAACGACGTGTTCGAGACACACATGAACCAGGGCGAGCTGAAGAACCAGGAACTCATCGATCTTGCCAAGAAGCACGGCGTTGAAGGCAAGATTGACAGCTGCGTCACCGAAGGCCGCTTCCGCCCATGGATCGCAAACGCCGACCACCAGGCACGTGAAGATGGTGTGCGTGGAACCCCAAGCGTCTTTGTGAACGGCGAACGGTGGGACGGCGAACAAGAACCGAGCTTCGAGAACTGGCTCCAGACCAAAATCGATGACGCCAAGTAGACACCTACACGTGACAAGCGAGTGTGTGTTTATCCGGCGAATGTCGTAAGATTGGTTATCGTGCCTGAACGCACGGGCACGGTAAGCCTCCTTAGCTCAGCTGGCCAGAGCAACTGTCTTGTAAACAGTAGGTCGCCGGTTCGAATCCGGCAGGGGGCTCGAGGATATTACCGTAAAGGAATATCGTCTAGGATCCTTAGCTCAGCTGGTTAGAGCGTTCGCTTCACACGCGAGAGGTCGCTGGTTCGAGTCCAGTAGGATCCACTTAAAAGCCCCGAGTTCACTCACGAACTCGGGGCTTTTCCTTGTAATCACGCGGAAAATCCGGGTTTTCACGTCGCCGGCATATACTCACATAGTGACACTAAGTGACAGGAAAACTGCCACAGACTGCCACAAAACTGCCACACCTGGACCGAGCGGGGCGTGATGACCACGAAGAAGAAGCTGCCGCGAGGCATTGCAGAGCACCGCGGGAAGTACCGCGTCCGAATAGTGCATAGGGCGAATCGGTCAGCCTAGGCGTCTACACGACACTGACACACGCGAAGGCGGCGCTGGCTATCGCACGGGCAGACATAGCGCAGGGAACGTTCACCACACCAAGAGAAAGAAAAGCGGCTGAGCGAGCTGCAGCAGAAGCCACCGAACGAGAGGCCGCCCGCAACAGGTACACGGTGGATGACCTTTACCGAGACTTCGAGGAATACGAACACTCTCGAGGACTGACCGTCAGCACGATCTACTCCAGAGAATCCAAGTACAGAGTCCACGCCCGCCCCGTGCTCGGATCAATGCCAGTCGTAGAGGTCACCCCGAAGATCATCATGGACTGGTACGACAGACTGCACGAAGACAAAGGGGACGGAGTCAGCCACGATGTTTTCAGCATGGTGCGCACGATGTTCAACTACGCGATCGGCAAGGCCCGCGGTCTACCGTATGACTTCGATCGAGTGATCGAGCGCTCGCCGTTCGAAGGGGCTGGAGATGAAACGCCGCACCCCCGTGAAGGATCCTAACCGGGTACGCATCGCCACACCTGAGCAGGTCGCAGGAATCGCCGCAGAGATGAAGCCTCACGTCCGCTTCGCCGTCTACATCGCCGCATGGGCGGGGCTACGCATGGGCGAAGTGCTCGAGCTACGTCGCAGCGACTTCTACACCACACAGGGACGAAACGGCACACAGTACTTCATCTCCATCAAACGGCAGGTTCAGCACCGCGGGGGCGGGGCACAAGAGCAGTCACCGCTCTCATGTTGTTTTTAACACCTGAACACGCGCGTTCTATCTACGCATCTACCTGCAGGATCCACGGCGAAAGAACCCCAGAACGTGCCCTAGCACGGCAGACACTCACCGCCGCTAAGATTCCATGCCCTCATCACACGCGAGGCCGCTAACGGTGCGACAGTGACCCCTGAACAGGCCGACGCGCTCGTCGGCATACTGCAGGGGGTGGCAAAGTGATCACCACCAAACAGCAAAACAAACTCACCGAACAGCTGAGCGCCGAACAGGCGGCTGAGAGGCTCAACGTCAGCCTTCGCACGATTAGGCGGCTCATCGCCCGCGGAGAGCTGAGGGCGTATCGTATCCAGCTCGATGCAGCGAGAATCTATCCTGGAAGTCTCCGACCTCGGCGCACTGCCTAGAGGCCGTGCCATCGTTACCGGCCCGGGCATTCCTGCAGGACTGCTCGAACTCGTGCACTTCTCCCAAAAGTCCTATGGCCAAGATGTGAAGCTCTCACAGGACTACTACGAGAACGTGGAAAAGTTCCTCTCATAGGCGCCGCCTTCCCCCCGGCAACGCGTAGAAGTAATCACATATATACAAAACCAAGCCATACGTAACCTCGGCTACTCCCCTTAAGCCACGAAAAGGCTGCCAAAGAGCTATTGCTCACTGGCAGCCTTTTCAAACCAACAAGAAGACCCCTATGAGGAAGATCCCTGCGAATTAGTAGGAGACAACTCCATGGTTCCTTCAGGGCCTTCCTGTACCGACCATTGCTGATCGGCCGGGAACGCCTTCACATAGTCTGTCTTTCCGGAGCAGAAATCAACCTTCGAACGGCTCAACTCAACCGGCTGGGCATCATTTCCTTGTCCAAAGACCAACCACTGTCGCTGGTCCCCGGAGTCAGCATCCAACTGATCCACCACGTTTTTCATAGGGGCAGGCAGATCTGCAGAAGCCGAGGAATACGGGCACACCACTGCAACACGTTCCCAAGATTCCATGGGCGAATCCTGCTGCGGAAGCATCACAGTTTTACCAGGCTTCGCCTCAGAAATCAGCGTTTCCTCGTATGAACCTTGCGTAGCGCAACCAGCCATCAGCACGGCCAGAGCAGTCACAGGGATAATTTTCAAAGACAGTCGTTTAGTAGTTTTCATGCTCGCATTCAATGATTTTTGAGGGTAACCAGCTTGTTCTGGTTGGCCAAAGACTTGCACTTAGCACTGCTCTTTGAAGCTGTTTTTTGTGCCTTGCCTACCGATCGACCAGTCTTGTTGTTGGCTAGGTCCATCTTCTTTTCACGCGCCGGTCCGTTACGAACCGCTTCGTGATTTGAAGCAATCTTCATGGCACCATTCTCACCGATGCTGATGGTCATCAAGGCATTCCAGTAACAGTGACGGTAGGCATCTCCCTTGCCATTATGCAGTGATTTAGGGAAAAGCTTTTTGCCGATGCTGTGGCCTTGTTCGCGTCCTTGGCCGCTTTGTTACACGACACGAGATCTACATGGATTACGCAAGCAGCCTTTTCGAAGAAGGACCAAACAATATCGCTGTATGCTGGGCTTGCAACGCTACGGATGCCAACGCTAGCGGCAGAAGAAACCGAAATTTCCCCATTGGGCGCAAAGATCTCGGCGACCTGTTCCGCATCCATCTCTTCGAATTCCTGCAACAGCGTTTCCTGGTCAGACTCGCTCATTTCATCCAGTGCAGCGTATGGATCTGCTGAAGTCTCCAACTGTTCCAGTAGCACCATTGTTTCAGCATCTTCGGGCACCATCGAAGCATGGGCCTCTGAAGAACCAGCAACAAGCGTGGCCGTAATTAGGCCTGCCATCAACACAGAAGATAACTTCCTCATAACCGTAAGGCTTCCCCTCATCCCGCCATCTGATTGGGAAGATGAAGACCTGGAGAAAGATGTTCTGATGGCCAAAAGGCTCATCGTGCTAACCCGCGGTTGATCCGTTACAACCGAGAATGGGAATGGATGACCTGGACTGGGCTGCGGTGGGAGCAAGACCGGGGCAAAGTCGCTGTCGAGGCATGCCTTCAACAAGTGATGCAGTACAGCTACGACGAAGCGTTTGCGCTGCGACGAGGCGATAAACGACTGCAGACAGCCCTAGCCCGGGTCAGCCAAGAAGCAGGGGCTGACGGCGTATTCAAGCGAGCTGCACGAAGCGGCGAGGTGTACACCCCAGCGACAGAGTTCGACACCAAACCGGAGCTTCTGAACACCACGACCGGCGTCTACAACCTAGACACTGGACAGCTCACAGGGCCTGACCGCGACCTTCTACTAACGAAGATCACCGGGGCCGGGTACGTCGAAAACAGCTACGAGGGCAGCGTGTTCCAAAAGACACTTCACGAGTGCCTACCCGATAAGGACGCGCGCGAGTACTTCCAACGAGTTATGGGGTCAGCCCTGAACGGGCGCATCCGAGATCACAAGCTGTTTATTCTTGTGGGCCGGGGCCGTAACGCTAAGTCTCTACTGATGGAAGCGATCACCGGCGCACTAAGTAGCTATGCGGGCAGCACCGAGAACAGTCTTCTCATGCAGTCTTCGCGCCCCAACGAGATGAAGGCACAGGACTATTCAAACCTTGCTGACCTAAAGGGGTTACGCCTAGCAGTAGCCCACGAGCTCCCTCACGGCGTGCGACTAGACCAAGCGTTCGTGAAAAGGCTCACCGGCGGCGACCAGCTCAAGGCCAAGCTCATGGGCAAAGACTTCTTCGAGTTCACCCCGTCACACACGATCACGCTACTAACAAACGACCTACCCGTGATCGACGTGAACGACCCGACAATCTGGACACGGTTAAGCATCATCGAGTTCACCGAATCATTCGAGGGACGCGAAGATATGGATCTACCCATGAAACTATCGACAGACAAGGAACGTCAGGCAGTCCTAGACTGGCTCATCCAGGGGTGGCACTCTTACCAACAGCACCGCCTCAAAGAACCCGAGAGCGTGAAAAAGGCACGCACCGAATACGAGCTAGACAGTGATCAACTACAGCGGTTCATCGAGGAATTTACCGAGGTAGGGGATGGCTACTCGACCCCGGCGCGTGTGTTCGCTCGAGCGGTCAACGAATCATTGCAACCCGGCGATAAGTACCTGAGTGAACGAGAGATCAAGAACCAGATGATCAAGAAAGAATTTGTGTGCAAACGAGTAGGAGGTGGGCAGCGCTGGCTACGTATCCGGCTCATAGGCCGCATAACTGACCAAGACGCGGCGTAACACCACACGGGACAGACTAGAAAGGCCCGGCTTCATTGGGGACATCCCTCACAGGCCGGGCCTTTTCTGTTGCAACATCCCGGCGCATGACGGGCGAGCGTGTAGTTAATGTAGGCAGCTGCCTATCAGTCCTTAACTCTCTCTTTTAAGAAACGATGGGCAAGAGACTACACAAACTACACACCCGGCCGGAGAACCGAGCCACTGACCCCTCAGACCCTCCCCCTACGGGGGCAACCCCTCACAGCACCCCCATACACCTCACGGTGAGCGCTCGCTGTGGTGCCTCACACGGAACCGCCTCACCCGCGCCCCGTGCAGACCGTACAGGCACGAACCACACGCTCCACGGGGTCACCCCTCCCGCGTCGCTGGCTACTCGCTCCCGCCGGCATTGCGATATCTCCCCGGCCTTTTTCCCGCCTCGAAAAGCGCACACGGGCGGCGTGGAATCGCTCGCCCCGCGGTGGAGGTACACAGCGGGATCCAGGGGCCTCAGACGGTCATAGAAGAATCCGAACTGCCACAAAACTGTCACAGCGGAGAAAGTCACCCAAAGATCCTTGAGAATACGCGGTTCTGTGGATACTCCAGTAGGATCCACGCGCAAGCCCCGAGTTCACTCACGGACTCGGGGCTTTCCCGATATTTACGTGCACGGAATGCGTGCGTACGCGCCACGTCCTAAAGTGGTGAGAGGCGCAATACGCAACGTATGCAACAAAATGTGCACAGCAAGAACACTCAGGTGCACAATAAGACCGCATCAAAAAGACCGTGGGACGGCGACACGCATGAGGCTCGCTCTATTCTGCCGCGGCATCAATAGGTGAGGGGGAGACACCCGCATGTCTAACAGTCAGAACCCACGCCAACCCCAAAACGGCCGCGACAACAAGAACGTCCCCTCCTCGAACATGCCCTCCTCAAGGCCGCACCAAACAGGCAACGGGCCTTCCAGACAGTATCCGAGCACCTTCGACCCGAACATTCCACTGCCTGCCGTGCCACCGCCGTCCATACGCGGCATCCGAGCAGAGCACGACGAACACCTCAGCGAAGAAGCCCGCGATGCAACCGGCAACGATGCTCGTGAAGAGGCAACGGACCCTACCCACGACTCAACCCACCGCGCCGACACATCGGCGACCTCCGTGTGGACCGTAGCGCAACGCCAAGGCTCGATTCTCCGTTCGCTTGAAGCCGCCCAAATCTCTGAAGAACAAACCCCCGCCACAGGCACGGGCAACAACACAGACAGCGGCAGCCCGACAGGCACCACATCGCTCGGCACAGTCACGCCGGCAGGTGCCCCGCAACCGCGCGGTATTTCACAACAGCACGGTGTCTCACAACAGCGCGGTGTCTCACAACAACACGGTGCCCTTGAAACGCACGGTGTCTCGCAGCCACACAAGAAGCGGGGTTCCCGCGGGCTCCGTGTGCCGCATCGCCGCGGGAAACCAGACGGCACAAAACCAGACGGCACAAACACTGATGCCCCAAGAACAACAGCCGAGAATCCGCACGGCCGGAAGCACAAAACCAAGCCACACTCGCCAGAACAGCACGCGGTGACAGCCCCACTCGTGCGCGGGCTGCGCGGCATGATCCAGGGTGAAGCGCCAGCAACAACCACGTTCAACATTGTTGACAGGCTCATCGGCTCACCCTTTGAACAAGCTGCCGCCCGCACCGACCCCCAAGCTGAAGCGGAAAAGGAAGCCGAAAACGTACGACGCGCAATGCGGTTCGCGCTCGACATCGCCGAACTCATGCTGCGGTGGGGCTCCGGCGCGCAAGAAGTTGAGACCGCGGTCATCGCGGTAACCGCCTCGTGCGGGCTGCGGCACGTGGACATGGACATCACGAACCAGTCGATCCACCTCAACTGGACCCCACCAGAAGGCATGCCGGTCTCCGTGATGCGGGTGGTGCGTTCCTTCTCCGACAACTACAAGTCGCTTGCCGCACTGCACCAACTGGTCTCCGACATCTCCGCAGGCCGTGTGGAAATGGAAGCGGCCCAAGCGCGCATGCGTGCAATCCGCCGCTACAGGCACCCGTACTCGGCGAAGGTCACGTTCATCGGAAGTCTCGCGTTTGCGACCCTCTTCGTGGTCTTCATCGGCGGTGGTTGGCGCGCCGCAACCGCGGTGTTCTTCACCCAGGCGTTCATCACGACCGTCACCAGGCTCAACATCAAATGGCGAGTCCCGGAATTCTTCAACGTCGCCTCAAGTACGCTGCTGGCGACCATCATCGCGCTCGTGCTCTATAACTATGAGATCATCAACAACCCCGAAATGGTGGTTGCCGGTGGGCTCATGCTGATCCTGCCCGCCGGCCGGTTCGTCTCCGCAGTGCAAGATGCGATCTACGGGTTCCCGCTCACCGCGGTCTCCAGACTGTTCTCAGCGCTCATCATCTACGCGGCGATCATCACCGGCGTCATGGCCGGCGCCTATGTTGCGGGCTTCTTCAACCTCAGCGAAATCGACCTCGCCCGGCCCCCTGCAGGCAACAACCTCCCGTTCTGGGTGCTCGCGCTACTCGCGGTCTTCGCAGTCCTGAGCGGGGCCGTCATCCAGCAGGTCGCGCCACGGCACCTCATCGCCATCGCGCTCGTTGTGCTCGCCGGCTACTCGACGTTCTGGATCTTCGCTAACACCCTCAACGTGGGGCCACGCGCAACCCCTGCGGTCGCCGCGACAGTCATGGGCCTGCTTGCACGCTTACTAGCTCAACGGCTTAACATTCCATCGCTGATCCTGATCGTCCCATCAGTGATCATCATTCTTCCCGGACTTGCGATCTTCCGCTCCATGTACGCGATGGTTCAACAAGCAGAAGGTATCTCCACGTCGATCGCAGGCATGGTCGTCTCGTTCTCGATCATCATGGCTATCGCCGTGGGCGCCGCGTTCGGTGACCTCCTAGCACGCCCCTTCACCTCCGCACATAACCGAGCAACCAAGCAGCGCTTCCGCCGCCGCTAACGCCGCTACACGGTCCAGTCGATGGGGTCATACCCCATCGAGACCAGGGCCTGATTCGCGCGTGAAAAAGGACGCGAACCGAAAAAGCCGCGACGGGCCGACAACGGCGAAGGGTGCGCGCTCTTGATCACCGGATGCTCCTGAAGCATGGGCTCGAAACTTTGGGCATGCCGGCCCCACAGTATGCAAACAGGAGCGCCCGCGCCGTATTGCCCCTGCGTCTGTTGCCCAGATCCGTAATGACCAGATCCGTAACGACCAGGTCCGTGCTGACCAGATCCTTGCCGACGTGCCCCGCGCCGACCCAGCTCCGACACGATCGCGCCCGTGACCTCGTGCCAACCGCAACGCGAATGAGAGCCAGCCTCGCCACGAGTCACCGTCAGCGAGGAGTTCAACAGCATCACGCCCTGAGCCAGCCACCGCGAAAGATCACCGTGCGCGGCCGGGGCGAGCCCCACATCGTCAGCAAGCTCACGGTAAATATTCACCAAGCTACGCGGAAGCGGCCGCACTGACGCATCACACGCGAAAGCTAGGCCGATCGGATGCCCCTCAGTCGGGTAAGGGTCCTGCCCAATAATCAGGACCCGGACGTCCTCCGGGGGAATAGACAAAGCACGGAACACATGTTGCGGAGCCGGCAGAATACGCTCGCCCGCGGCAAGGCGGGCAGCCAACTCGTCCCCCACACGCCCCAGCTGCGGACCCAAGCCAGCCAAAACATCACACCAGGCCGGTGCGACACCCCAGCTCAGCCACCGTTCACGCCAGCGCGGGAACCAACTGGAGGGATCAGCGGAGACCTCCGCGCTCGTCGGGACGATTACAGCAGGTAACGCATCAGCCGGTAATGCACTCATGAATCAATGCTGGCATGTGCGACGGTTAGAATGAAACACGCACCGCGGCGAAACTAGACGGCCACACCAGACGGACAAGCCCGAGGGGTAGGCCAGAAGGCTAGGCCAGAAGCGGGCCGCCGCATAGCACACCAAGCAAAGGAGCGCAGTGGCTGAAACACCTCAACCCCGGCACTCCTTGACCGAACCCAACTTGACCGATCCCAATCTTGAGTCAGAAGACTCTCCAGCGGGGGAGACCGCAGCGGGGGATGAAACCCTCCCCGAACTGCATCGCGGGATCCTCGACTTTGAGAAGAAGACCTATAAATATAGTGGCGCCAAAGAAGACGCGATCCGCGCCAACTTTGGACTCACAGCAACGCAGTACTACCAGATCCTCAATGGGCTCATCGACCAGCCAGTAGCCCGCCGCTATGCGCCCTACGTGGTGGAGCGGCTACAACAACAACGAGCCGCGCGCACGGCCGCCGCCGGCAACACCCGGGCAACGAGTATGGAGGGATAGGACAACCATGGCCAATCGATACCCCACCGACGAATTCGACTCAGTGCCCGAGACATCCAAACGGGTTGGCGCTCACAGGAACTGGGTTGAATTCCCGTCCCCAACTAAGCGGTTGCGGCCGCTTCTGATCGTTGGAGCGTTCGTGCTGGTGGTGGGGCTCGTGATGTACATCGTTGTGAGGCCGTGGGCCGCCGAAGCATTCGGCGACTTCAAAAAAGACGAGAAACAAACCGAGCAACCTCAAGCCTCGCCATCCACAACAGAAGAGGCGAGCGCAAGCGATACGGAATCTGAGGAACCGAGCCCGAGCGAGTCTGACACGGAAGGCTCGGGTGCCGACGGCGCTGAATCTGGAAGCGCGGACTCTGGAGGCTCCAGCTCTGAAGAAGCCGAAAGCGAAGAATCGAGCGAGTCGCCGGAGAGCAGCGAATCACCAAGTGAGGACGAGGAAAGTAGCGAGCCGGCTCGTGAAGATCGTGATGTGCCGTTGGCGGTCTATAACTCGACCAACCGTAACGGGATGGCGCGCGGTGCAGCCAACTACCTGACCCAGCAGGGCTTCCAGCCAAGAGTTGCTGGGCAGTGGAGCCGCCCCGAGAGCACGAGCCTCGTGTACTACAAGAATGAAGCTGACGCGCAGGTCGCGGCGAAGGTCGCTCGGAGCCTGGGGATCTCCGGGACGTATCAGCACCAGAACATCCCGAGCGACATCACCGTGGTGCTCGGAGCGGACTACACGCCTCGCTAGATTGCGCTGTGGGCGCACGCAAACGCATCTATCTTGCACTCTCGTGGTCAGAGTGCCAACATGGTATTAGCACTCGAGCGCGCTGACTGCCAGAAATGGTGGTTGTGTGTTTCGAGACCACTCGAGGAAGTGAGGGGCGCTACGCCCCGTACCGTCGCGGGCGCGACCTTGAGATGGGACAGAAATGCTTTCACTAGACGTTTCCGGAAAGGAACATCTGAATCCATGGCAAAGACCATTGCATTCGACGAGGAAGCACGCCGCGGACTCGAATCCGGCCTCAACCAGCTGGCCGACGCAGTCAAGGTAACCCTCGGCCCACGCGGTCGCAACGTTGTTCTGGAGAAGAAGTGGGGCGCACCCACCATCACCAACGACGGCGTCTCCATCGCAAAGGAAATCGAACTCGAAGACCCATACGAGAAGATCGGCGCGGAGCTCGTCAAGGAAGTCGCTAAGAAGACTGACGACGTAGCAGGCGACGGCACGACCACCGCTACCGTCCTCGCCCAGGCTCTCGTGAAGGAAGGCCTTCGCAACGTAGCCGCTGGCGCTGACCCGATCGCTATCCGCCGCGGCATCGAGAAAGCTGTTGACGCGGTTACCGAGCAGCTGCTCGGCTCCGCTAAGGAGATCGAAACCAAGGAAGAGATCGCAGCAACCGCATCGATCTCCGCAGGAGATAAGCAGATCGGTGAACTGATCGCTGAAGCCCTCGACAAGGTGGGCAAGGAAGGCGTCATCACCGTCGAGGAGTCCAACACTTTCGGGCTCGACCTCGAACTTACCGAAGGTATGCGCTTCGATAAGGGCTTCATCTCTGCATACTTCGTCTCCGATGCCGAGCGTCAGGAGACCGTGCTTGAAGACCCATACATCTTGATCGTCAACTCGAAGATCTCCGCGGTCAAGGACATCGTCCCTGTCCTAGAGAAGGTCATGCAGTCCGGCAAGCCGCTGCTGATCATCGCCGAAGACGTCGAGGGCGAGCCGCTGGCAACCCTAGTTGTCAACAAGCTGCGCGGTACCTTCAAGTCCGTTGCCGTCAAGGCCCCAGGTTTCGGTGACCGCCGCAAGGCGATGCTCGCCGACATCGCGATCCTGACCGGCGGCCAGGTCATTTCCGAAGAAGTAGGCCTCTCGCTGGAGAACACGACGCTGGACATGCTGGGTACCGCCCGCAAGGTTGTTGTCACCAAGGACGAAACCACGATCGTCGAGGGCGCAGGCTCCGCCGAGGAGATCGCCGGCCGCGTTGCACAGTTGCGCGCCGAGCTGGACGCTACCGAATCCGACTACGACCGCGAGAAGCTCCAGGAGCGCCTCGCGAAGCTCGCAGGTGGCGTGGCTGTTCTCAAGGCAGGTGCCGCAACTGAGGTTGAGCTTAAGGAACGCAAGCACCGCATCGAAGACGCCGTCCGTAACGCAAAGGCAGCCGTCGACGAGGGTATCGTCCCAGGCGGTGGCGTCGCGTTGATCCAGGCAGGCGAGAAGGCGTTCGCTGGCCTCAACCTGGAAGGCGACGAAGCAACCGGCGCGAACATCGTCAAGGTCGCTATCGAGGCACCACTCAAGCAGATCGCTATCAACGCAGGCATGGAGCCAGGCGTTGTGGTTGATAAGGTCCGCGGTCTCGAGCCAGGCTTCGGCCTCAACGCCGCAACCGGCGAGTACGTCAACCTGCTCGAAGACGGCGTGAACGACCCAGTCAAGGTGACCCGCTCTGCACTGCAGAACGCGGCATCCATCGCTGGTCTGTTCCTCACCACCGAAGCCGTTGTCGCCGACATCCCTGAGAAGGCTCCAGAGATGCCAGGCGCTGACCAAATGGGCGGCATGGGCATGATGTAATGCCCGACTAACCGTGCGGTTCACCCGAACCAGCGGAACAGGGTAGCTCCTAGAACGGGGCAACCTACAGAACACAGTTGAGGCCCCGAACACGAAGCGTGTTCGGGGCCTCAACTGTTTCACCTTGGCTCTACTTTCACCTCTGCTCTAGAAGAGATGAGCGCGGCGATCAGCCCGAACAGGACACCTGCGATAGGCCAGATCACCCAAGCCGTGCTCCACGCGTCGAACGCGAACGCCCACACAAGGAAGACCAAAGTGGCAAAGCACCAGTAAGAGCCGGCGATCCGGTCGATCTTGCGGCGGGCCTCCAACTTCTCCGGCGCGTAGTCGCGCGTTGAGGTTAACTGGTTATAGGCGCTACGTTCAATCCCGCCGATAGTCAGGAAGCCAACACCAATACCAGTGAGTGGGAAGAGGATCATCAAACCGACCTGATGGAAGCGTTCAGGGGTTGTTGAAGCATCGGCTTCCGCGCCGCAAATAGCCATTGCAGCTACCGCCAGAATGATGAGCGCCACGCCAGCGCCCATCAAGAAGCTAGTGCGCGTTGAACGTTGCTTCTTCTCTCTTTCGTATGCGAGCAGAACATTCGGTTCAAGATCAACTGAGTCGAACTCGTTGAGACTGACTCCATTACGGGAAGAGCCAGATACGAAGAACAGGGCAACACCGATCGCCACGGAAACGAACAGGCCAGCCAAACCGACAGACAGTGGAGATAACGGGCCGGTATTCGTGAAGAACGCACCGCGCGGTGAATCATTGGCTATGCCGAACGTAGCGATGAAACCGCACCCCAGCAGGATGAGGAAGACCCCTACCGCGACGAAGCGAGCGGTGCGGCGGCGCTGACGTAAGAAGTTCTCAGCGTCCACTTTCGAAAGGTGTACCGAAGATTCTCGGGAGGTTTCGAATTCGGTGCGGATCCCCAGCTCATCAGCGAGTTCGTCCAGGTTGCCGAACTGCGTGATGACCTTACCCACGGCTTCGTTGTCGCTTGCCCCAGAATTACGAAGTTCTGTGTACCGGTCTTCGCACATCTGTAGCAGTTCGGATCGGGCCCGCCTGACCTCACGGGAATCAGGCAGTGCATTGAACATGTTTTCGATGTAGCTCTGGATTGCGTTCATGATAGCTCCTCATTCCTGATGAAAAGACTGACCATCTCGACGGTGGCAAGCCACTCTTGGCACCGTGCCAGGTAAAAGCTGTGGCCATCGTCGGTGATTCGGTAGTAGGTGCGGGGGCGGCCGGTCTCCGAAGCCCCTTTGAAGGATTCGAGAGAACCTGCGTTCTCTAGCCTGCGCATGGCCGAATACAGCGTGGTCTCCTTGATGCTGTAGCGCCCGGCTGCCCGGTTTTCGATGTGCTTGGATATCGCGTATCCGTATGAAGGTTCATCCCAGACGCATTCGAGAACAAGAATGTCGATCACGCCGCGGATGACATCTCCGCTGATCATGTCATCTCCGTTCCTCGTGTCTGATGTCTCACATCTGATCCTACACGTGACGTACTATGTCTGCCATAGTATGAGGGGCAAATTTTAGGGCGGACCAAGGAAAAGTCTCCTGATCCGCCCTCGTTGCGGTAGCGGTCTAGCTAATGATGGATGTTCAAGCGGGCCAGCTCTCCAGCGATATTAGACCTTGCTTTAGCTTCCCAGTTCTGTACCGCGAAATCCGTGATGTAGAGCTGCGGTGTTGCCAGCATTCCCTTCAAAATACGGGTTCGTCCCGCAACGAAATCCTCGTCAGGAACGTGCGCGTATTCGTTGCGGACATCCAAAACATAGCGCTGATAACCGGCGTGGGGGCGCGCCAGAACAGACAAATCCGCATCCAGCAACACGCTCACTCCTGCATCAACCTCGCCCCGCCCCTGAACTGCCTCCCGAGCGTAAGCGGCGTGATCAGCGGTTGCCAGGATCGCGCGATAAACACGGTGCACAACATCATGCTCCACGACACCCTGGAGCTGTTGAGCCGCTAATTCGGCTGATGCGTGTTCGTCCTCGCCAGGTTTGCCCTCGTAGACCGCGTCATGCCACCACGCGGCCAAACGCGCGGTACGCACGGCGGTTCGGCCACCGTGCATATCATCCATACCGGAAGATGTTGCGATCGTGTTGATGCTGGCGAGCACCTGATTCAAATGCCGCAGGTCGTGATAGCGGCGGTGCGGTTCCTTCCACCGCTCAAGCAACCCACGGCACAACCCTGCCTGCCCCGGCAAGAGGCGCTCGAATTCGCTCGCCAGGCGGGTTTCAATACGCTCGATGCGATCACGTGCTGGAACGCGCAAGCCTGAGTCACGCAACCTCCTAGTCAGCTCAGCAGCTGAGACTGGGACCGCGCCCAGTGCGATGAGGGAATCATAGACTCGCAGTGGGACGTCGTAATGGTCATGGTCGAAAGCCTGCTGAGGAAGACCCGCGCGCTGCGCAAACGCGTGAAGCTCCTCCAAAGACGTATCTGACACCACATGTGAAAAGTGGGTTCCGTGGGCCGGCCACACGGGAGGATCAATCAGAATCGTCATGCACCCCAGCCTAGAGGGCGCCGCCCGAGGTTGGCGGCACCACCGCGGCCGGGATACCTTCAGCGTGATGCAAGGCTACTGAGCGAACAAACTCATATTCGCCTGCTCAACCTGGTCATACTGTTCAGACGCACGCGTGAGAGCAACGGAAATCTGAGACAGTGACTCTTCAACGCGGGCCTGGGTGGCCCGCCACTGCGCAACGATGTTTTGAAAGTTAGCGGACGCCGAACCGCTCCACGTGCCCTGCAGTTCAGTGAGCGAAGCACGCATGCTATCGACCTCAGCACGTACACGTTCCGCGGTAGCCAAAACAGCTGCCGACTTCTGCCGCATGAGTCCAGTATCGGTTGCGAACATTGCCATGGTGAAAACCTCCACAAATCGGAATGGTGTTGATTCAGGTCCGTTCTTGGCCCTGGTCACCACGTTATGAAAACACCGACTCGACTCGGTCGCATCACCAAAAGATGTGGACAAGTACGGGAGTCTGAGCCCCTGTGAATAACGGGACGGCGCAGTTGGCGCTTCTGCAACCCTCACCCCGCTGCAACCCTCACACTACTGTTCCGAAGCTTCTAACTCTCTGGGGGAGGTGGCGGCATCAAGCGACCAGAAACCCCAGGCACGGCGTCGTTGCCGCTGTCATCCGGTCGGTCGCTGTCACCCAGGTTGCCGGTGTCACCCAGGTTGCCGCTGTCGTCGTCAGTGTCGTCATCGCTGTCGTCGTAGCTGTCTTCCATCTCTGAAAGCTCAATCCTCGGCAAGCGCAACTCGAGTGTGGCCCCACCACCGGGGGTATCAGTGATCACGACGCTGCCGTCGTGCTGCTTAGCGATCGCCGCAACAATCGCCAGACCCAAACCGGTGCCTCCGGTCTCACGGTCCCGGGACTCATCACCGCGATAGAACCGCTCAAAAATACGGTGAGCATCCTCCGGCTTAATACCTGGGCCATGATCCACGATCGCAAGAACCACGACGTCATGCCCCTCAACCACCGAACGGGAACCCACTGCAACCTCAATCGGGGAACCCTCCGGCGTATACCGCATCGCGTTCGTCATGAGGTTCACCAAAACCTGACGCAGCTTCGCCTCATCACCGCGCGTCGGCGCAGAAACAGGAGGCTCGCCATCGATCCCTACCAAACTGATGGTCCGATCAGGTGCGCTCACGCGGGCATCAGCCACCGCATCGTGCGCAAGAATCAGCAAATCTACTTCCTGCGATTCCAGCGGGCGTTCTTCATCCAGGCGAGCCAGCGTCAACAAGTCCTCAACCAACTGAGTCATCCGCTTAGCTTCAGACTCGACCCGGCCCATCGCCTGATCCAACGGCTCACCAACAGGGATGCCGCCGTGACGATACAGTTCCGAATAGCCGCGGATCGTCACCAACGGCGTTCGTAACTCGTGCGAGGCGTCCTGGATGAAGCGCCGCATCTTCTCCTCGGAAACCTGCTGTGCCTTGAACGCGGACTCAATCCGGGACAACATGACGTTCAAAGACTCCGAAAGGCTACCGACTTCGGTCTCCAGCGGGTACTTGGGCACACGCAATGACAAGTCACCGCCAGCGATCTTCGCGGCGGTCCGCTCAACATCGGACAACGGCTTGAAGGCCCGCGTTGTGATGACGTAGCCCACCAGCGACATCACCATGGTCGCGAGCGTGCCAGCAACCAAGATTGAGGCCGTCGCCTGCTCAACCGTGCGCACTGTATCCCGTAACGGCCACGCAATCACCATGGTGCCTGGACGGTCCGAACGCATCACGGCCTTGACACGCCAACCACGCGAGGTCGGGTCGGTGCCAGCCACCGTGAAAGGGCGCCGGTCATGCTCATGCACAACTTCAGCGGTGACCGAGGGGAGCGCTGGCTGATCCACCGTCCCGACACCCTTCGTCAGAACAGCCTCGCCGTTCTCGTCATACAGCTGACCAAAGAACGTCAACGCGTTCGGTGAAGTACCCGTCACCCGGTCCGAACCTGTACGTAACGCAACCTCGAGGCCCGTCTGCAGCTCACCTATGTTGGTTGCTAAGTCACGGTCCACCCGCTCCATCAACGCCGCTTGGGTTGTCTGCGCGGTGCCCCACGCCGTCACAGCGATGCCGGCCATCATGAGGCCAGCCATCATCGCAACGAGCTTAGACCGAAGCGAAATGCGGCGAAGAGTACGGCGAAACCAGTCCAGCAAAGAGGTAGAACCTATCGCTTTTCAGGGGTGCGCAACAAATAGCCGACACCCCGCTTGGTGTGAATCAGTGGCTCCCAATCATGCGGAGCATCCACCTTGCGGCGTAGATATGAAATATAGGATTCGACGATCGAGGCGTCACCGTTGAAGTCGTACTCCCATACGTGATCCAGAATCTGGGCTTTCGAAAGCACACGGTTCGGGTTCATCATGAGATAACGCAACAGCTTGAACTCGGTAGGGGAGAGGTCGATGGTCTCGCCACGGCGGCGAACCTCGTGCGCGTCATCATCAAGCTCAAGATCAGCCACCCTTAGGATCTCGTTCTCCATCTCAGGCTGGGTACGGCGCAACACGGCACGGATGCGGGCAACTACCTCATCCAGCGAGAACGGTTTGGTCACGTAGTCGTCACCACCGACCGTGAGCCCCGTGACTTTATCGCTCGTGTCATCACGCGCCGTCAAAAACACGACAGGGAAGTGCCGGCCTGTTTCACGTAGGCGACGCGTCACCTCGAAGCCATCAAGGTCAGGCAACATGACGTCCATGACCGCAAGGTCAGGTTCCTCGCGCTCTACCGCGGCGAGAGCCTCCTGGCCGGTGCCCGCCGCAACCACGTCAAAACCAGCGAAACGCAATGAGGTAGCAAGGAGCTCACGAATGTTTGGCTCGTCATCAACAACGAGCAACTTAGCTTCAGATGCGTTGGGTTTCATGGGCTTATTATGGCGCCGGAAGCTGGATGTTTGCTGAACGGTAGCAGGACGCCAGCCAGATGCTTGCTGGATGAAGAAGTGACCGCGTTAGGAATGCTGCAAGGAGTGAAGCGCGGCCGATGCTAGGGCGCTAGCGCATCGTTATTCTTCAGGATGTGAGTGCGCAACGCGGCGGTTCGCGCGGGAGCGTTCAACGGCACCCCACACAATCAGGATCATGACGCCAGCGAAAGCGGTAGGCAGGCCCCATAAACCAACCGCAGTGAAGTAACGGCCAAAGCCAAGACCTAAGAAGTAGTCGACCAAGATGCCGAGCAGAGCGAACAAGCTGACCACGCCGGCGATCGCCGTCATAACTAGGACGGCCGTCCACACTGGGCGGCTCGCTGTCTTCACATCGGCGGCTTGTTCGGGGGAATCCAGCGGTGCCTGAGCGTCCTCGGTGAATACTTCACCTGCGCCCTCGGCGGGGCTTTCGTGGCTAGAGTCTTGGCCAAAATTCTGCTGCGTCATCAGTGCAATGGTAGCGCTAAACGATGTCGTAGGCTTAAAAGTCAAGAACGTTGTGCACACGCGGCCATCCGGATCCCGTGTGACGCTAAGGAGGAAACGTGGCCCGTAAACCGAAACTCGATTCGGTGCTGGCGGAAGCCAAAACGCAGGCCCGCGACGCGTTGCTTGAACACGAGCCTGAAACGGTTGTGGGCGAACACCTGGAGGCGGTCGCGGAAGATTCCCGCGTGGTGACCCACTATTTTGAATGCACCCAGGACGGCTATGTGGGTTGGCGTTGGTACGTGACGTTGACCCGTCCACCCCGCGGGAAGACCCCCACCGTCAATGAGTCTGGCTTGGTTCCTGGCGACGGGGCTCTTTTGGCGCCGGATTGGGTTCCGTGGGAAGAACGGATGCGCGCGTATAAAGAGGAGCAAGCCGCTAAGCGGGAAGCCGAAGAGGCTGAAGAGCAAACGCGACACGGGGCTGAGGCCGATGAAGGCGCCAGCGAAACTGGAGACGACGCGGATGATGCTCCACGCCGCGCACACAGTGATGTGGCCGATGCGGAAGTTGAGGCAGAAGAAGACTCAGCTGCTGAAGACGCGACCGGCGATGCGGACGTTGAAGAAGACCTTACGGGCAAGGCAGCCGGTGGTGCTCCAGGGAACCGTGCGGCTCGTCGCGAAGCGTTGCAGCGTCGTCGCCGGCGCCGTCGCCGCCGTGGCCACCGGAGCAACAAGAAAAGCTAGGCACCAGGTTTTCGGTACCCGTGAACGGTAACGCGGGACACTGAACCAATAGCTGCAGTGTTAAACGTTGTTGGGACGAGGAAGATCCTCGCCCCAACAACGTTTAAATCCTAAAAAGGTTAGCTACCTCGGGTTAGCGGTTCTCCAGGATGAAGTCGATGGCTCGGGTGAGCTTACGGACATCCTCTGGCTCAACGTTGACGAACGTAGCGATACGCAGCTGGTTGCGTCCCAGCTTGCGGTACGGTTCCGTGTCAACAATGCCGTTGGCGCGCAGAGCCTTAGCGAGCCAGGCTGCGTCGACAGAATCATCGAAGTCGATGGTGCAGATCACCTGCGAACGGTCCTGAGCCCGTTCAACGAACGCGTTCGCGAGGCTGTGGGAATCAGCCCAGTCGTAGATGATCTGGCTTGACTCAGCGGTGCGGGCCGTAGCCCAATCCAAGCCGCCGTTCTCATTCATCCACTTCAGCTGAGCATCGAAAGACACCAACGTTGGAAGCGAAGGCGTGTTATAGGTCTGGTTCTTCGCCGAGTTATCCACGGCCGTCTTGAGGTTCAGGAACGCGGGAACCCAACGGCCAGACTCAGCGATCCGCTCCACACGATCGAGCGCGCGGGGCGACATGATCGCAACCCACAGGCCGCCATCGGAACCGAAGTTCTTCTGCAGCGAGAAGTAGTAGACGTCAGTTTCCTTGACATCCACCGGCAAGCCACCGGCCGCGGACGTGCCATCAACAAGCAGCAGCGCGTCCTCTGAGATCCCTGCCGGACGCTTCACTCCAGCCGCGGCACCAGTTGAGGTTTCGTTATGAGGCCACGCGTACACATCGGCGTCCGAGGCCTGAGCCTCCGGGACCGTACCGGGCTCCGACTCGATCACCTCAGAATCCTCCAGGAACGGCGCCGCCTGGGTAGCGGAAGCGAACTTGCCACCGAACTCCCCGAACACCAAATGCTGGGCCTTACGCTCAACCAAACCGAACACGGCGGCATCCCAAAACGCGGTAGCGCCACCGAGCCCCAACACCACCTGGTAGCCCTCAGGGATAGAGAAGAGCTGCGCGACACCCTCCTGGACCGACTTCACAAGGTTCTTCACCGGCGCCTGCCGGTGCGACGTCCCCAATAGGTCCTTATGATCAACAATGGCCTGAACCTGAGCATCACGCACCTTGGACGGGCCAGCGCCGAAACGGCCATCAACAGGAATCATGTCTGCAGGGATGCGGGGAAACTCGCTCACTCATACTCCTAGCTCGGGAACGTCAGTTTCGATTGGCAGCCGAAACCGTGTTCCTTCAGTCTCTCGCATCCCAGCTGGATTCCCCGGGTTCTGGTCAGCTTTATGACTCAGGCCGCTTCATGTCTCAGGCAGGTTGATCAGCGCCCGATGCGGTGTCCGGCTTGGTGACTTTATGTACAACAGCTAAAAGACCCCATAGCCCAGCGCTGAGGATTCCCAGGGTTGCAGTGGCCCAGTGAGGGACAGTCTCAGCGGCTGTGAGGACAAAACCAACCGCCAGCACCGAAAACACGGACGCGGCAACACCCACGGCAAAACCTCGTGTGGGGGAGTTGCGGGCAACCTCCGCTATGGCGAAGACTCCCGCCAACACTGCGCCGGCGGCGGCCGCCACGGCCACTAAAGGCAAGCCGTTCGCTCCAGTGAAAATGGAACCGAAAGCACAGCAGGCAGCGATGAAGATTTTCAGTCCGGTCGAATATTCCATCTCTTTCTCCACCTCCACACTGGGTTTAGTTCATTTAACGACATCGGAAACGAAAACGAAAGCACTGCTGGGAAGCGGAAACGGACTAGGGTTTAATACATGAGAGCCCCGCGGGGCCTGGTGGCGGGTTGGAGACGCTCACCATTGCCTGTGAGGTAACGCCACCACATGCGTGTGGGCAAACGCGTGTGGTGGGCTAATGCATAAGGAGCAGTTGCACGGCATGTCAGAACTCATCGATACAACAGAGATGTATCTGCGCACGGTTTTGGAACTTCAAGAAGAAGGCATCCCACCCATGCGTGCGCGCATCGCTGAACGTTTAGGCCACTCCGGCCCAACTGTGTCCCAAACCGTTGCCCGCATGGAACGCGACGGCCTCCTACTGCTGGACGAGCACCGGCATCTCACCTTCACCCCACTGGGCCGCGAACGCGCGATCTCCGTGATGCGTAAACACCGGCTCGCCGAACGGCTGTTAGCTGACGTGATCGGCCTTGACTGGGAATTCGTGCATGAAGAAGCGTGCCGTTGGGAGCACGTCATGAGTGACCGTGTGGAAGAACGCATCGCAGAAATCCTCGATGACCCATCCGTTTCCCCATACGGAATCCGCATCCCAGAAGCAACAGATCAAGGCGAGTCGCACATCCCAGGGACCAACCTGGAGAAAGCCGTCGCAGACTCCGGCACATATAAAGGGGAGGTCCTGGCGCTCGCCGAAACCCTCCAGGTTGACCCGGTCCTAATGGGGCAACTGCGTGACGGTGGCATCAAACCGCAGGCACGCATCAGCGCAGACACCAAAGAGGATTACATTGTGGTGCGCGTCGATGGCGTGGAAGGTGCTTTAGAGCTTCCACCGGAAGTTTCAGCACACATTTTCGTAGCACAGTAGCTTCACAGCTCGCTGCTATAACGGCCGGGTAACGTCACACTTAATACTTCGGGTGATACCGGTCTGCTGGTGGCGAAGCGCTTGCATAAGCGTGGTCTAAATCGGCGCAGGCTTCCCGCTTTGTTATCAAATTGTAACTTTTGCCGAAAATCGTTACGATGATGAGCCAGGGGGAAGTCCTAAATTCACCCCCGCAAACCTCCTCAAGGGAAAAGGTGAGTGCTGCATGCATCAGCAGGCCACGCTGACGCCGACCAGGCGCCGGGCGCGCCGCGCAGCGATACCGGTTAAAAAAGCGCCCATCATGAAATCAAACGAGGCGCGCCGCTTCACAGGCTCGTCCCGCTACGGGTTCACCCCAAAGGGAGCCGCGCTGGAAGCATTCGAAGCGCGCGCACTGCAAGCCATGTTCGACGCTGAGGCGGAAGCTCCGCGCCCCGTCCGCGCCATGGCAGTCACCCGGGTGCACAGCACCCCCGCGCGGAACAGCAGCACGCCAACGCGCGCTACTTCAGGCGCGCCAAAGCGCGTTACGCCAAGCACGCCAGAACGCGTCGCGCCTGGGCATCTCGCACGGCCCCGCGGCGCAGTACCTGCCGCATCGAACATCCGCGACTTTGAACCCCGCAGCGCACGCCGCTCTAAGAACGCACGCGCAGCCCGCAAGCTGAACGACTACAGCGGCGCAATCGGCAACATTCCGCAACGCGCCGCAGTGGCCGCAGCGTCCGCCGGCCTGGTCGCACTGTTGGTTATGCCAAACCACAGCGCACAGAAGAACAGTGAACTCAGCGTAGAGCGAACAGCGCAAACGCTTCCAAAGGTCGGTGACGTCACCGCACCGACCGTGCCGCAGACCTTCGCGCATGTACAGGCTCAGGCCGTGGCTCCGGAGACCCTGGCGGAAATCCTTGAAGCTGCCGGTGGTGCCAGCAACCTGACCACCGAACAGCGGCAGGGACTCTTGTCCCACCCTGTCAACCCAGTCCGCATCACGTCGCCATTCGGTAACCGCCCGGACCCATGGGGTAGCGGGCGCATCGTTGGCCACGTAGGTCAGGACTATGCGACCAGCTGCGGCCAGCCGGTATATGCAACCGGACCGGGAACCGTGGTTCAGGCTGAATCCGCAGGCCACTCTGGCATGCGCGTAACGATTGATCACGGTTACGGCCTTGAAACGGCGTACAGCCACAACACTTCCTTCAAGGTGAAGGTAGGCGACAAGGTGGATACCGGCGATGTGATCGCATTGGCCGGCAGCACAGGCAACTCAACGGCTTGTCACGTGCACTACGAAGTCATTGTCGACGGAGAATTCACTAACCCAGCCAGCTGGGTTGGCAGGCCAGAATAGGGCTCTTGTAGCCCTGTGATCACAAACCCGTGATCAAAATGTGACAATTCAATAACGATGCAGTATTGTTATGAAAGTCGGGTAGAGACATCGACTCGACAACAGCTCGGAGCCGAACACTGCCCCGGGCTTAAACAAACCGAACACTCATAGGCAGTGGCGGGGGAACCAAACTTTGGGGCTAAGACGCTCCTAGGGGTAAAGCGGGAAACCGCCGAGAGACTCCCTCTCGAACCCGACAGCTCACTCCGCAGGCACAGGGAGAGGTAATTTAGAAGTGACCAAGCGTATTGACAAGGGACGCCACCGCGCGGCCGTATCCGCTAGCTCATTCGAGGTTCTTAGCCGTGCAGTTGCGTCCAACGCAGGTGCAATGGGTCGCCAGGCAGCAGTCGTTGCTGCAGCGAGCGGTCTCGTTGTAACCCTCGGCGTAACCGGCGCGAACGCCAGCAAGCAGGACGAAGCAGCAGCGACCCCTGAAGCGAACAAGACCCTCAACATCGAGCGCACCTCGGCTGTCAAGCCAGCTGACGTCGCTGCGGTCAAGGCTCAGGGCAAGTCTGCTCCAGTCGCAACTGTCAAGGTAAAGGCAACCCCAGCCCCAGTTGTTGAGGAAGAAGCCCCAAGCACCGAAGAGACTCAGTCCTCGGCTAGCCAGGCCAACAACACTCAGGGTTCGGCAAACCAGTCCCGTAACAGCCAGGCTGCATCCAACCAGTCCTCGGCATCCCAGACTCGCGACGAGAACGGCCTGACTGAAGCTGACTACGCGGCACAGACCACCGCCAACGGCAGCACCGCAGCTCCAGCCGCACCGGCTCCTGCGCCTAAGGCCACCAAGGCAGACGACTCGACCCCGAAGCCTTCCTCCGGCATCGCAGCAACCGCACTGTCCTACCAGGGTGCGCCATACGTTTGGGGCGGCAACACCCCAGCTGGCTGGGACTGCTCCGGCTTTGTCCGCTACGTCTACGCACAGCACGGCATCAACCTGCAGGGCCGCTCGACCCACGCGATGCTCGCATCCGGTCAGCTCAAGCGCGTATCCAATCCGCAGCCGGGCGACCTCGTATTCCAGAACGGCAACAACCACGTTGCTATCTACATCGGTAACGGCAAGGTCATCGGCGCCCAGAACCCTAAGGTTGGCACCGTGATTCGCCCAGCTAACTCGCCATACGGCCCACTCAGCGGCTACTACCGCGTAGGCTAAGAGGCTCAAGCTGAACGGCCCACGAAGCTATAACAGCGAAGGCCGTAACAATACCTAAACGAGAAGGGGCGGAACCTGAAAAAGGTTCTGTCCCTTCCGGCGTTTAAACCAAAAATCTAGGCGCTGCCCTCAACCGACGTTCACGTGCATAGAACTTGGCGACCTCGTGCCTAGCTGTTAACAATCCGTGGAAGAACATGCTCACGCAAAAGAGGAGCAATGCTCATATCTTCAAGCGCTTCGGCCGGATCCCGCCACGCGATCTCCGCGAGCTCCGCATCCGCACACACCGAGCCATCGACATCTTCGACATAATCAACATCAAACAAATAAGCTATCAATGGAGTATTTGCTTCATTCGCGGCCCAGCCTTGCCACACACCCCGGTGTGTAAACCTAGACTGGGGGAGGAACAAGCCGATCTCTTCGCTCAGCTCCCTAACTGCAGCCTCAACAGGTTGCTCGCCGGGTTCAGGCTTACCGCCAGGCTGCATCCACTTAGACGTACCCTTTTTACGAACTAAAAGGATCCGCCCGGACGTGTCAAGTACCCGGACGGCTGAAACAGTGATTGGCTTGTTAATAGAATCTTGATGTGTCGATGTCATATGAGTCGATGCCATGGCCACACGGGCATGAAGGAGAATGGTTTCTAATGAGTCCAGCGAACGGTCAGAGCCGCATTGCGGACTTTAACCAGGCTATGGTCCTAGCCGCCATCCGCGCTACCGACGAAGGTGTGTCGCGGGTAGAACTCGCAGAAAGCACAGGCTTATCCGCGCAAACCATCTCCAACGTGGTGCGCCGGCTCATCAATGACGGCTGGGCCCAAGAATCCGGCCGTGTGATCCACGGCCCGGGCAAGCCCCGCACCAAGCTACAGCTCGTACCGGACCGGTGCATCGCCGTCGGGATCCACGTAGATTTCTCCGCAGTCGAGTTGGTGCTCATCAACCTCCATGGTGAGGTCCTCACACAGCGCCGGGACCCTTTCGGGGAGAACTGGGCTTCCGTGGACGTGCAGGTGGCTGAAGTACAGCAGCACATTGCCGAAATGCTGGAGGCAACCGGCTTCGGGATGGACAAGCTACTCGGCGTGGGAATCGCATCCTCCGGTTACATCAACACAGAGACCGGCGTGATGTACCACCCGTACATCTGGGACGACGGTTACGCGATCGTTGAACCCCTCAAAGATGCACTCAACTGCCCGGTCTACCTCGTCCGAGACATGGTTGCTGCGACCGTAGCGGAGCGTTGGGTGGGGATCGGACGTACAGATTCGCACTTCATGACCGTCTATGTTGGTGCAGGGCTCGGCGCCGGGTTCGTCTCTGACCACCACGTGGTGGTGGGGCACCGCGGAAACGCCGGGGACTTCACCCACCTGGAAGTCCCATACACCCAAGAAGAGACCTGCCCTAAATGTGGGGCCAACAACTGCCTCTACATCAACCTTGAACCCCCAGCATTGAAGCGGCTGTTCGCATCTGAAGGTGCCGAGCTGCCAGAGTTGGAAGGGACCCCGCCGTATGCGGAAGCAGAGGTTCTGTTGGCGCAGATCACTGACGCCTCGAACGACTCGGAAGCCGTGAAACGTGTACGGGAGCACCTTTCAACGCTGATCGGCGACTGCGTTGGCAAGATTGTAGGCCTGCTCGATCAAGACAAAGTGGTTGTTTCCGGGCCGCTGTGGGAACACGTCCGCAAAGACTACGGGGAAGGCGTAGCCGAACAAGTCCGCTCCCGTGCCGAAGGCGTAGTCGGGGCGCCGGTTGAGGTTGTGCCGACCGAGCTCGGCCCAGGGATCGCCCCACTAGGTGCTGCTTGTGTAGTGCTCGATGCGGGACTCATGCCACGCTGCACGTTCACCGCAAAACGGTAAACAGGCAAACGCGCTGAGCGGTGCAAGCGGTTGCGGAATCGGTCGCGCCAACAGTCGCGCCACTTGTCAGTGCCGTCGGATGTCAGTGCCGCGACTCTTAGTGCCGCAACGCTTAGTGCTGCGACTATTTGGTGCCCCTGGCGGGATTCGAACCCACGGCCTTCCCTTTAGGAGAGGGACGCTCTATCCATCTGAGCTACAGAGGCTTACGTGTTCGTACGCATCGTGATGCACGGAAGCGACAACACGCCTTGTTCATTCTAGCGCCTACTGCGCGCCATCATAGTTCGGGTCATTCCAGCGTTTACGGAACTCGGTGATAAACCACACCACCGGCAGCACGATGACGCAGACGGTGATGACAGCTAACAGTACCCAACGGATGAGGCCGATCACGGCGGTCGCGGTCACCAGTGTGGACCCTGTTGCTGAGAGCATTTCGTCGATCATGATGTGGCTTGCGATGCTGACCGGGATGAATGCGAGGCACGCCCAGATCAGTGTCTGCTTGATGGCTTTGTTCGCAGGCCCCACGAGTGCCGCTACGGCGGCGCCTGCAGCAGCTACGAAAACAGTGAACAGCGTGCCCGCTGCCATGTGTGCGCCCGAGAGCAGCACATGGTGGTCCTTGTTCATCGCAGAACGGATGCCATCCACGGTTGCCGTATCAAACCAGAACAAATGATCAGGCAGGACCGTTCCAACAGCCTGATGCAGTTGAGGCAAGGTGTTCCCGTGGAAATACCACGTCAGTACGGCGGCGGCCACGACGAGCGCGATCACAAACGAACGCGGGCTCATGTTATTGCGTGTGTCGTTGGGATCAGCGCCATGAGGGCTGTGGTTCGCGGCAGAACGCTGGGGCGCAGGGGCATTCTTACGGGCAGGGGAATGGCTCGGGCGACGACGTTTACGGGACATGCTTTCTATTATGGGCGACGCCGCGGGCGAAGGCTCAGTCCGCATCATTAGACTAGAAGCGCTATGGATGCCCTCTTCGATCCTTTCGGTTCCTCCCACGCCACCCGTTCCGCGCAACAGCCCGCGCAACGCGTATCGCCTGATGCGCTCGTGGACGGCCTGAATCCGCAACAAAAAGCCGCGGTCCTCCACCGGGGTGCGCCGCTGCTGATCGTGGCGGGCGCCGGCTCCGGGAAGACGCGCGTGCTGACTCACCGCATCGCGCACCTTCTCGCTACAGGTGAGGCACGCCCCGGTGAGATCCTCGCGATCACATTCACCAACAAGGCTGCAGCGGAGATGAGGGAGCGCGTCGGGCAGATCGTGGGGGAGCGGGCACAGAACATGTGGATCTCCACATTCCACTCCACAGCGGTGCGCATCCTGCGTAGGGAAGCCAAAGCGTTGGGCATGAAGTCCAGCTTCAGCATCTATGACGCCCAGGATTCACTGCGACTAATCACGATGATCGCTAAAGGCCTGGAGCTGGACCCTAAACGGTTCGCGCCGAAGGCTCTACAGAACAAGATTTCCGCACTCAAGAACGAGCTCGTGGATCCAGAGGATTACGCGGGCATGATCCAGCAGAACAACCCGTTCGAAAAAGCGGTCTCCCAGGTTTATACCGAATACGCAGCGCGCCTCAAACAAGCCAACGCATTCGATTTCGATGACCTGCTGACACAACTGGTGTACCTGATGCGGGCGTTCCCCGAGATCCGTGATTCCTACCGCCGCCGGTTCCGCCACATCCTGGTCGATGAGTATCAGGACACCAACCACGCCCAGTACGCGTTCATCCGCGAACTTACCGCGGGCGAGTCCCCAGTTGAGGGCGCTGAACTGACCGTTGTGGGCGATACCGACCAGTCGATCTATGCGTTCCGCGGCGCCGACATCCGTAACATCCGGGACTTCGAAGAAGACTTCCCCGATGCGGTGACCATCAAACTGGAACAGAACTACCGCTCAACCCAGAACATCCTGGGTGCTGCGAACGCCGTGATCTCCCACAATTCACAACGGCAAGATAAATCCTTGTGGACCGCGTTGGGTGACGGCGAGAAAATCGTCGGCTACGTCGCCGAATCCGAACAAGCAGAGGCGAAGTTCATTGCCGATGAGATCCTGCGGCTCTCCGACGAAGACGGCATCCGCCCCGGCGACGTCGCGATCTTCTACCGCACCAACGCCCAATCCCGTTCGATCGAAGAACAACTCATGCGGGTAGACATCCGCTACACCGTAGTAGGCGGCACACGCTTCTATGACCGCAAAGAGATCCGCGACGCGATCGCCTACCTCCGGGTTCTGGTCAACACCGCAGACGACATATCGCTACGCCGCATCCTCAACGAACCGAAACGAGGAATCGGGGACCGCGCCGAAGGCGCTGTAGCGGCGCTCGCCGAACGCGACCGCATCCCATTCTGGGAGGCGCTCTTGCGGGCCGATGAAGCACCCGGGATAGCGACCCGCTCACTCAACCAGGTACGTGCCTTCACCGAGATGATGCAGCAACTCATCACCGTCGCGGAAGGCTCCGGCCCCACCGCCGCCCTCGAAGCGGTACTCGAACAGACCGGCTACCTGCACACCCTGCGGACCTCATACGACCCGCAAGATGAATCCCGCGTAGAAAACCTCGCAGAACTCGTCGCCGTAGTGAGGGACTTCGAAAAGGAACACCCAGAAGACGGCCTCGCAGAGTTCCTCGAACAGGTCTCCCTGGTAGCCGACGCCGACTCGATCCCGGATCAACCCGACGACTCCGAAGGGGCCGCGCTCGCCGCCGCGGAAGGCCAGGTCACCCTCATGACCCTGCACACCGCGAAAGGCCTCGAATTCCCGGTTGTGTTCCTCACTGGGATGGAACACGGGATCTTCCCGCATCAGCGCTCCCTCACAGACCCCAAAGAGCTCGAAGAAGAACGCCGGCTCGCATACGTCGGCATCACCCGAGCCCGCCAGCGGCTCTATGTTACGCGCGCCGAATACCGTTCGATGTGGGGCCAAGCCCAATACAATCCGGCCAGCCAATTCCTCGAAGAAATCCCTGACGAACTCCTCGACTGGCAACGCGAAGGCACGACCCGCACGCCCGTCGGCGGAACCGGCTTCGCAACCAGCCGCTACAGCAACCGTTGGGGCTCCGACACCGCAAGCTGGGCAGTGCCAGGAGCCGGCCGCAACCGCGGCCGCATGAGTGGGGACCCAGAACCACACACCCTACGTACAGGCCCAGTATCAAACGGAAAACAAGCCGCGGCAGGCCCACCCGTGACCAACTCCGGGCGGCCATACGAGCCGCGGGCCGCATCGGGCGCAAACCCCTCCGGCGACGGCGAAATCCTCGAACTCACGCCAGGCGAGAAGGTCATCCACGCGACCTTCGGAAACGGCACGGTCAAAGCCGTTGCGGGGCAAGGCCCTAAGACCGTGGCGACCGTAGTGTTCGACACCGCAGGAGAGAAACGACTCCTGCTGCGCTACGCGCCACTGAGCAAAGCCTAAGCCCGCGAAAACACCCTATTGTGAGGCGCATCACCACCGGGCTGAACAAGGCGGCCGGCACGCGGTATCCTGAAGAGTGGTGGCGCACGCCGTAGCGCCAAGCAAGGCCACGCCGGCCTTGCACCATCGGCATAAGAATCTAACAAGATCACGGATCCTGAGGTTCTGTGTGCCGATGCCGAAACACACTTCTTATAGGAAGAGGACAACACCGTGGACCTGTTTGAATACCAGGCGCGCGACCTGTTCGAAAAGCACGGCGTACCCGTGCTCGCCGGTACAGTCGCGACCACCCCTGAGGAAGCCAAGGCCGCAGCCGAAAAGATGGGCGGCGTCACCGTCGTCAAGGCTCAGGTCAAGGTGGGTGGCCGAGGTAAGGCTGGCGGCGTCAAGGTCGCAAAGAACGCCGACGAAGCCTACGAGCACGCCAAGGCAATCCTGGGCATGGACATCAAGGGTCACACCGTCCACCGCGTCATGATCGCCCAGGGCGCGAACATCGCCTCCGAATACTACTTCTCGATCCTCCTGGACCGCGCAAACCGCAACTACCTGGCAATGTGCTCGGTTGAGGGCGGCATGGAAATTGAGCAGCTCGCAGTAGAGCGCCCAGAAGCCCTCGCTAAGGTTCCAGTCGACCCAACCAAGGGCATCGACGAAGCCAAGGCACAGGAGATCGTTGAGAAGGCCAACTTCGACGCTGAAACCGCCGCCAAGGTCGTTCCAGTCATCCAGAAGCTCTGGGACGTCTTCGTGAAGGAAGACGCAACCCTCGTTGAGGTCAACCCGCTCGTATCCGACGCTGACGGCAACGTTCTCGCACTCGACGGCAAGGTCTCCCTCGACGACAACGCAGAGTTCCGCCAGCCAGAACACGCAGACCTCGTCGACGAGAAGGCTGAAGACCCACTCGAAGCGAAAGCCAAGGAACTCGGCCTGAACTACGTCAAGCTCGACGGCCAGGTAGGCATCATCGGTAACGGTGCCGGCCTCGTCATGTCCACCCTCGACGTCGTCGCCTACGCAGGCGAGAACCACGGCGGCATGAAACCAGCTAACTTCCTCGACATCGGTGGCGGCGCCTCCGCAGAGGTCATGGCTAACGGCCTCGACGTGATCCTCAACGACGAACAGGTCAAGTCCGTGTTCGTCAACGTCTTCGGCGGCATCACCGCGTGCGACGCTGTAGCATCCGGCATCGTGAAGGCCCTCGAAATCCTGGGCGACAAGGCAACCAAGCCACTGGTTGTCCGCCTGGACGGAAACAACGTTGAAGAAGGCCGCCGCATCTTGTCGGAGGCTAACCACCCGCTCGTGACCATGGCCACGGGCATGGACGAAGGCGCCGACAAGGCAGCCGAGCTGGCCAACGCCTGAGAAAAGGGAACTGAGAAAACTCATGTCGATCTTCATTAACAAGGACTCCAAGGTCATCGTCCAGGGCATCACCGGCTCCGAGGGCGCAAAGCACACCGCACGCATGCTCGCCGCAGGCACCAACATCGTCGGCGGTGTCAACGCGCGCAAGGCCGGCCAGGTCGTGACCCACGGTGACAAGGAAATCACCGTCTACGGCACCGTCAAGGAAGCAATGGAAGAGACCGGCGCGAACGTCTCCATCGCGTTCGTCCCACCGGCATTCTGCAAGGACGCAGCCGAGGAAGCCATCGAGGCTGAAATCGGTCTGCTGGTTGTCATCACCGAGGGCATCCCGGTACAGGACTCCGCAGAGTTCTACAACCTCTCCCTGACCAAGCTGGGCGAAGACGGTAAGCCGAAGACCCGCATCATCGGCCCTAACTGCCCAGGCATCATCACCCCAGGCGAATCGCTCGTGGGCATCACCCCGGCTAACATCACCGGCGCAGGCGGTGTTGGCCTGGTATCGAAGTCCGGTACCCTCACCTACCAGATGATGTACGAGCTGCGTGACCTCGGCTTCACCACCGCAATCGGTATCGGTGGCGACCCAGTCATCGGCACCACCCACATCGACGCCCTCGAAGCGTTCGAGAACGACCCAGACACCAAGGCGATCGTCATGATCGGTGAAATCGGTGGTGACGCTGAAGAGCGCGCTGCAGAGTTCATCAAGGAGAACGTGACCAAGCCAGTTGTCGGCTACGTCGCAGGCTTCACCGCCCCAGAGGGTAAGACGATGGGCCACGCAGGCGCGATCGTTTCCGGCTCCTCCGGCACCGCGCAGGCCAAGAAGGAAGCCCTCGAAGCCGCCGGCGTCAAGGTCGGCAAGACCCCATCCGAGGCAGCACGCCTGCTCCGCGAGGTCTACCCAGGCTAAGGACGTGTTCTGAGCGCAGCGTGCACGCGCTGACACTCAAACCCTCCACATAAACCTGTTGGTCCCGCACACTTTCTGAGTGTGCGGGACCAACGGGTTTAACGGGGTGCTGGCTTAACTAGCCTTCGATGTGGCGTTCTGCTGGGCCGTCGTATGCGGACAGCGGGCGGATCAGCGCGTTGTTGGCGCGCTGTTCCATGATGTGCGCTGTCCAGCCCATGATGCGGGAGCACACGAAGATCGGGGTGAACATCGGGATGTCGAAACCCATGAGCCAATAGGTTGGGCCCGCCGGGTAGTCGAGGTTCGGTTTGATGCCCTTCGCCTCATCCATCGACTTCTCCAACCCGCGATACAAGCCGAGCAGCTCGTGGCGGTCATAGTAATCCAGCATGCGGAACAACGCATCCTGCATGGTCGGCACACGCGAGTCGCCGTTCTTATAGACCCGGTGGCCAAAGCCCATGATTTTCTTCTTCTGAGCCAGCGCATCATCCATCCACGCTTTAGCGCGGGCCTCGGCGTCCTCAGCCGACTCATCGGCCCTGATCCCAAGCTCCTCGAACGTGTGCATCACGGCCTCGTTCGCGCCACCGTGCAACGGGCCCTTGAGCGCGCCGATCGCGCCACCGACAGCCGAATGCAGATCAGACAACGTGGACGTGATCACGCGCGCGGTGAACGTGGAGGCGTTGAACGAATGCTCCGCATACAAGATCATCGAGACACGGAACGCATCCACAACCTCCTCAGCGGCTTCCTCACCGAAGGCCATCCACAGGAAGTTCTGCGAATAATCGAGGTCCTCACGCGGTTCCACAAGCTCAAGCCCGCGACGGCGGCGCTGGTCATAACAAACCACCGCAGGCATCAGCGCGAACAACTCTTGCGCTTTACGCAACTCAGCTTCAGGCGAGTTGTCCTCACCGTCTGGATGCGACGCACCGATCACAGCGGCGGCGGCGTGGCACACATCCATCGGGTGGCACGTGGTCGGCAACTCATCGATCACGCGCTTGAGCTGTTCACTCAGCGCGCGGCCGGAACGCTCACGGCGCGTGAATTCCGCGAGCTGCTCTTCGCTTGGCAACTCACCGTTCCACAGCAACAGTGCGACCTGTTCAACGGAGCATTTCGCGGCCAGCTCCTGGACCGGGTAGCCGCGGTAGAGCAGCGAGTTCGTTTCTGCATTGACCTTGGAAATCGCGGTGGTGTCTGCGACAACGCCGGCAAGGCCCTTATAAATAGTTTGCTCAGTCATGACGCCTCCTTTAAGGCTTGGTTCGATGCCGGAAACGGCACCGATGGTGGGTCAGCTTTAGGCCAGCGGCTTGCCGGGGACTTCGAAATTGAACACGCCAGTGTCGAACTGGTTGTAACCGTTGTAGTCAACAAGCTCATACAACCGAGCGCGTGTAAGCATGTTGTCAACCTCTGATTCCTGGGTGCCTTGGGTACGGATCGCGGTGAGCACGCGTTCGATGGCGCCCATCGCTTGCCTCTGCAGCGTCACCGGATAGATGATCATGGACACGCCCGCGTCCTGAAGCTGCTGCTTGGTGAACAGCTGGGACTTACCGAATTCGGTCATGTTCGCAAGCACCGGAACGTCAAGGTTGGAAGCCATTGCCTCGAACTCAGCGAGGTCCGCCATCGCTTCAGGGAAGATCGCGTCAGCACCAGCATCAGCGAGCTTCTGAGCGCGCTCCAGGGCCGCATCGAAACCGTCTACGCCGCGGATGTCGGTGCGCGCCATGATCACAAAGTTGCTGTCCCGGCGGGCCCCGACCGCGGCACGGATCCGCTTGACTGCGGTCTCCTCATCGACCACGTTCTTCCCATCGAGGTGACCGCAACGCTTCGGGTTGAACTGGTCCTCGATGTGGCAACCAGCCAAGCCTGCGTTCTCAAGCTCCTGGATGGTGCGGGCCACGTTCATCGGTTCACCGAAACCGGTGTCAGCATCAACCAGGCACGGCAGGTCCGTGGTTCGAGCGATCTGGCCTGCACGGGTCGCAACCTCAGTCAGGGTAGTGAGCCCAATATCCGGCAGCCCGAGCTCGTTAGCGAGCACCCCACCAGAAATATAGACGCCCTCGAAACCCTGCTCCTGGATGAGCTTGGTAGACAACGGGGTGAACGCGCCCGGGAACTGAGCCACCTCATCGGCCGCTAGCGCCTCACGGAACGCAACACGCTTTTCTTCGGCAGTGACGTTGGAATACAGCATTCTTAGAACACACCCTTCTGCGCTTCTTCAAGGTCAACGCTGGCCTCGATGTTGAGCTGATCCAGCTCGCCCACACCGAGTTCAGGCAAACGCTGAACCGCATCCAGGAAACGCTCGATCTCCTCCGGAGCGACCTTGCCTTCAGCCAGTGTGCGGAACTTGTTGATGTACTGCTCGCGAGCGAACGGACGAGCACCCAACGGATGAGCGTCAGCAACAGCGATCTCGTCAGTGATGACCGTGCCGTCCTTCAGGGTGATCTCAACCGAGCCGCCAAACGCCTTCTCCTCCAGATCCAGCGAGTGATAGCGGCGAGTCCATTCAGGGTCTTCTTCGGTGGTGACCTTGTGCCACAGCTCCACGGTGTCCGGGCGCTGAGCGCGCTCCGGTGCGTAGGAATCCACGTGATGCCACGCACCATCCTGCAACGCGACCGTGAAAATGTATGGGATCGAGTGGTCCAGGGTCTCCCGGGATGCCTTCGGATCGTACTTCTGCGGGTCATTCGCGCCCGAGCCGATCACGTAGTGGGTATGGTGCGAGGTCTTGATCAGAACCGACTCGACGTTAGCTGGGTCGGTGGCCTCAGGGTGTTCCTTGTTGAGCTTGCGCGCCAAATCGATCCACGCCTGCGCCTGGTATTCAGCGGAGTGTTCCTTGGTGTATGTGTCCAGTATGGCTCGCTTGGCTTCACCTGCCGCTGGAAGCGGGACGGTGTATTCGGCCTCCGGGCCGGAAAGTAGCCACGCGATCACGCCATCTTCGCCCTCATAGATCGGGACAGGGGAGGTCTGGCCGCGCATCGCACGATCCACCGCCTCAACCGCCATCTTGCCCGCGAACGCTGGCGCGTGGGCCTTCCATGTTGAAATCTCACCCTTACGGGACTGGCGGGTCTGCGTGGTGGTGTGCAGAGCCTGGCCGATCGCCTGGAAGATCGTCTCGGCATCCAAGCCGAGCAAAGTACCGATGCCGGCAGCGGATGCCGGGCCGACGTGGGCGATGTGGTCGATCTTGTGCTCATGCAAGCAGATTCCCTTGACGAGGTTCACGTGGACTTCGTAGCCGGTCGCGATGCCGCGGATGAGATCCTTACCGCTTGCCCCGGTGTGCTGGGCTACCGCGAGGATCGGCGGGATGTTGTCACCCGGGTGGGAATATTCGGCGGCGAGGAACGTGTCGTGGTAGTCGAGTTCACGCACGGCCACGCCGTTAGCCCACGCCGCCCATTCAGGGGAGACGGCGGCGTTGTCTTCTGGCGCACCGAAGATGAGCGCGCCCTTGTCCGTGCAGCCGCCGTCCGGGGTCACGCGGTGGGTGAGGGCCTGCCCGCGCGCCGAGACGATCGGGCCGCGGTTCAGCGACGCGATAGCTACGGAGGCGTTGTCGATGATCCGGTTGATGATCATCTCGGTGACCTCGTCATCGACCTCGACCGGGTCAGTTGCAACGAGCGCGAGCTTATAAGCCAGCTGCTCTTCGTGCGGCAGGTGCTCTGCCGATGGGTAGGTTCGTACCGTGTGGTTGACAGTCACGTTGTGCCTTCCTTCTGGGCGGTCGTGGCCGCGTGGTTGGGTTCTCAGTTCTACGTTCGATATTCAGTTCTGCTGCGTGGCTTACTCTGGATCGCGCCGCTTACGCTGAGGCGCGGTGCTTATGATGCTGCCCGGTGTTCACGATGCGGCGAGGTGCTTATGATGCTGCACTGAGGTGCCGTTTTTCTTCGGCTTGATGGGTTAGCTCTTTGGATGCCAACGCGTTCTTGAGCGCATTGGATAGGTGGACGCGCGTGGTTGCGATCGCTAGTTGTGGTGAGCCGGACGCGATGGCCTCTGAGATGGCTCGGTGTTCGTTCGCGGCTGCGATGAGGCGATCGGGATTCGATGTGGATAGCCTGCGGACCCGGGCGAGCCGCAAGCGCACGCTTGCCTGGGCTTGAGTTAGATAAGGGTTGTCGGCCGCGTGGTCGATCGCGGCATCCAGCTGGTCGATGAGCTCGTAATAGCCCGGGTGGGCGGTATGCTCAGCGCTGAGCTTTTGCGCGGTGTCAGCGAAGCTCTGCGCCAGCTCCGTGAACGTTGCAGCACTAACACCCGCCGCCGTGTTCGCGCGTTGCGCGGCGTTGACGTGCTCTGCTGCGAGGGCAGCTGCTCGGGTGTCAAGCACGTCGCGTAGGTCATAGAGCTTGCGTACGTCATCTTCTGAGATGTGTGAGACGGCGAATCCGCGCCCGCCAGCGGGTTCCGCTAGGCCGTCTGCTACGAGGCGGGAGATCGCCTCGCGAACCGGTGTGCGGGATATACCGAGGCGCTCCGAGAGATCGACCTCGCCGAGGACTGCGCCTGGCCGTAGCCGCCATTGGGTGATGTCAGCGCGTAGTTTTCGGTAGGCGCGTTCGCTGGCTCGCATCGCGTCTCCCTTCCATTGAGAGTCCCGGTTCCAGTGAGTGTCCCGGCAGAGCGCTCCTGAGCGCCCCATGCTCGATTGTATACACAACTAAATGCTTGATGCGAGGAATCAAAGAAATCTCCTGGATTTTCAGATTTATGTATACATAACTATTGATTTGCTTCACTCCGAGGGCTAGCGTGTGATTCACGCCACAGCCTGTGAGGTTGATCTTCGCGGGGTCTGTGACAACTGATCAGCAATCAGCAAACAGGCGAGTTGGGGAGAGGCATCATGACGGGAGAAAACTACCGCGAGGTATATGAACGCAGCATCAATGATCCGGAGGGCTTCTGGCTTGAGGCGGCCAGCGGCATCGACTGGGTCAGCCCACCGAATAAGGCGCTCGATGACTCGAACCCGCCGTTCTATAAGTGGTTTCCCGACGCCGAACTGAACACGTGCTACAACGCCGTGGACCGCCACGTGGAGAACGGCCGCGGGGATCAGGCCGCGATCATTTATGACTCCGCGGTACTCGGCAAACAGGAGACGATCACGTACCAAGAGCTCCTTGAGCGTGTATCCGTGTTCGCAGGCGCTCTGCGCGACCAAGGTGTGGGCAAAGGAGATCGGGTCATGATCTACATGCCGATGGTCCCTGAGGCTTTGATCGCGATGTTGGCGACCGCTCGCCTCGGCGCCGTACATATCGGCGTCTTCGGCGGCTTTGCCGCCAGGGAGCTTGCCAGCCGCATCGACGACGGCACACCAAAGGTTGTGGTGACGACCTCCGGCGGTATTGAGCCTTCGCGCCGCATCGAATACATCCCGATCATCGAAGAGGGTATGAGCATCGCCGAGCACAAGCCGACTAGCGTGATTGTCTATGAACGCGACGGTTTCCATACCACTGTCGCGGAGGCTCGCGAGCGCGCCGCTGAGAGCAGGGGAGCGGCATGGATTTCATGGGACGATGCGGTAGCTGCCGCCCAGCCGGCTGACCCGGTCACCGTCAAGGCCACTGATCCGCTCTATATCCTCTACACCTCCGGAACCACGGGCAAACCGAAGGGTGTTGTGCGCGATAACGGTGGATACGCGGTCGCTGGTGTGTGGTCGATGAAGAACGTCTATAACATCAACCCTGGCGATGTTTCGTGGACCGCATCGGATGTTGGCTGGGTTGTGGGTCACACCTACATCGTGTACGCGCCGCTGCTTGCGGGCGCAACCACGATCGTCTACGAAGGCAAGCCGGTTGGAACCCCGGATGCCGGCGCTTTCTGGCGGGTTGTGTCTGAGCATAAAGCGAAGATCCTCTTCACCGCACCGACCGCGTTGCGCGCTATCCGAAAGATGGATCCGGACGGTGAGCTGAGTAAGAAATACGATCTCTCCTCGATGGAAACACTGTTCGCGGCAGGGGAGCGACTGGACCCCGAAACCTATACGTGGGCCTCTGAACTGCTGAACGTCCCCGTGATCGATAACTGGTGGCAGACCGAAACCGGTTGGCCTATTTGCGCGAACCTGCGTGGGCTTGACCCGATGCCGGTCAAAGCAGGATCCCCAACCGTGCCGGTGCCCGGCTATAACGTGCAGGTGTTGGACCCGATCGGTGAACCGATGCCGGCAGGTCAGGAAGGCAACCTGGTGATCAAGCTACCGATGCCTCCAGGTACGTTGCAGACCTTGTGGGGTAACGATGAACGTTTCAGGTCCGCCTACCTGGACGCCTTCCCTGGCTTTTATGCGACCGGGGATTCGGGCATGGTCGATGAGGACGGCTACGTTTTCGTGATGGGCCGCACCGATGACGTCATCAACGTCTCTGGCCACCGGCTCTCCACCGGCCAAATGGAGCAGGTGGTAGCGGAGCATCCGGCGGTGGCTGAGTGCGCGGTGATTGGCGTTGCGGACCCGCTGAAAGGCCAGCGCCCTTCCGGTTATGTGATCCTCAAGCACGGCGTTGAGATCGATGAGCAGCAACTGCGCGACGAGGTAGTCGCCTTGGTGCGCAAGGAGATCGGCCCGGTGGCCGATTTCAAGCATGTTGCTGTGGTTGAGGCGCTTCCAAAGACTCGCTCGGGCAAGATTCTGCGCAAAACGATGCGGCAGATGGCCGACGGCGAAGACTACGTAGTGCCCTCCACCATCGAGGACGATTCGATCCTGGAGGCGCTTCATGAGGTGCTGACCCGCAAGAGCTAGGCAGGGGCAGAGGGTAGGGCCTCGCTGGGGCAGGCGCTAGGCTCAGCGGGGCAGAGAATGAGGGCCCGGAAGGGCGAAGGAAACGGCCTCGTGTGTCAACTGATGCGTTCAGTTGGCACACGAGGCCGTTTGACGTCGTGGCGCAGGTTTGCGAGAGGAGATGCGCTTAGACGTAGAGGTCTTTGTTGTCGCTGAGAGGAGCGCCCAGCTCAACAAAGAGGTTTCGGTTGAGTGCGAAGCCTAGGCGGGCTTCGTCAACGATTTCGGCCTGGTTCGCTTGTTGAGCGAAGTGATCCAGGTGGATTCGGTACGTGTCTTTGTAGATTTTCGGTTTATCGATGGTGGGGAACTTCCACATCGTGAGCAGTTCGCTCGGAATGTTGTAGTGGCGTGCCACGAGAGCGCCGATCGCTTGGCCGCCGGACAGATCGCCAAGGTAGCGCAGGTAGTGGTGTGCGATGAGCCGCTCAGGGGAGGCCATAGCGCCGACTTCGTGGATGCGCTGGGTGTAGAGCATCACGGCCGTGGTGAGGTCCGGCATCTGGATGCCGAGGTATTCGGTCAAGCCAGCTAGATCGTTGCGGATTGACTCGCTGCGTTCAAGTGCAGGGTCGAGCAATTGCCGGACACTGGACTCGCACCGCCATCTAGCGCAGGCCTTTTCAAGTGCCCTATAGAGCGGCTGATATTGAGCGAGCAGCCGCACGTAGTCCTCGGCAGAGAGCTTGCCTTCCATGAGGTTCTGGATGAACGAAGAGTGTTCCGCCGCGGTATGTTCAGCACGCGTTGCTGATTTCAGTTGTGCTGCGAAAGACGGTGCTTGGGTGGGTGGAGCAGTCATCGGTCTATCTTTCAGGAATCAGTGGCCTTGCGAATCAGTAGATCGCTTTTCTAAGGTCAACCTAACCATGCGATCTCGAGTTACGCAAGGGGTGTCTTGCGTTATTAGATAAATTAAGTTTAGGCTTGCCTGTGTTGCTTGACGGTGGCTGTGGGCACCACCCGAAATCACGACATCTCCGCATCTGCACCCGACGCCATTGGGGTGCCCATCAAGCAAGGATCGTAAAAGCTATGAAGCAGAAAACCACCCGTAAGCGAAGCGTGAGGAGGGTTCTGGGTACGATGCTGTCCTTCGCGCTGGCTGGCGCGATGGCATCGGTTCCAGTTGCCACTGCCCACGCGGACACCGGCTCTGCGGCAGAAACAAAGCCCACCATTACGGTGACACCTGCACCCGCTGAGGGCGGCGAAGTTACCGTTACCGGCAAGAACTTCTACCGAGGCGACGATAAGGGCGCCGCAACAGCAGGAATCTATCTGGGCTACGGCCCATCCGACGCCGCGGGCTTCTACCAAGGCGGGAGTCAGAATCCCGTATGGATCGCAGCTGGGAAGAAAGACGAAGACACCGCACGTGGACGCACCGCTCCGCTAAACGCTGACGGCTCGTTCACAGTCAAAGTCGACGTCCCCGCGCAGTCGCAGCAAAACCTCTCCTTCTTTACCTCCAAGGGCCACGGCAAGGGCATGAGGGACACTAGCCAGGACGCTAAAGCCCCCATTACCTACCTGGAAAAGGCCGAGCCTCAACCGGAGCGGCCTCAGCCTGAGAAGCCTGAACCTGAGCAGCCGGAGCCTCAGCCTGAGAAGCCAGCTCCACAGCCTCAGCCTGAGAAACCTCAGCCTCAGCCGAAACCTCAGCCAACGCCTGAACAGCCGAAGCCCGAACAACCGCAGCCAAAGCCAGCGCAGCCAAAGCCAAAGCCACGCGCGGCGAAGAAGCAAGCCGGCAAGGGCGGCCAGCTCGAGTGGGGCGTCAAAGAAAGCTTCCGTAAATACGTTGTGGGACGTATCGCTAAAGGTTCCGTCGTAACCGGTGGTGGTGCGGCACAGAAGCCAAACAACGGCACCTTCACCTTCCCCAACGGTAAGGGCGCATATAAGAATGGCAAGGGAACCGTGACCTTCGATGGCACTGTGACTTTCAAGGGACACGGCGGCCAGATGAACCTCACGATGTCTAAGTTCGCGGTCAACTTCACTTCCGGCACCACCGCACAGCTCATCATGACTGTCAAGGCGCCAAAGACCTCTGTCACGGAGGCTGTGGACTTGAAGAACGCGCGCGTTGCGAACCTCACGTTCCCCAAGAACGCCCTGAAGGTCAAGAACGGAAAACTCAGCCTTGCTAACGCTCGAGCGAAGTTGACCAAAGACGGCGCTGTAGCCATGGCTGGGTTCTACGAACCAGGAACCGAGATGGACTCGGTATCTATCAAGGCCGCATTGATCACGGGAAACAAGCCGGCACCTCTGCCTGCACCGCAGAAGCCAAAACCTGCGCCAAAGCCTGCGCCAGAAAAGACAAAGCCGGCACCTCTGCCTGCACCAGACAAGCCTAAGCCTGCGCCAGAGAAGCCGAAGCCGGGACCTAAACCAGCTCCGCAGAAGCCAAGCGTTGACGTGCAGACCCCAGGTTCACAGGGCCTGCAGGTGCAGGGCACCCAAACCCAGGGTGCTCAGGCCCAGGGGTCTGACACTCAAGGCTCTGGCGCTCAAGGTACTGACACTCAAGGCGCTGAGGCTGGCCAGGGTAAGAGCCCAGCAGCACCGATTTGCCGCATCGAGAAGACCCCTGGAACCCCGGGCGCTTCAACTCTTTCCTGGGGTGTTAAGAGTTCCTTCCGGAACTACGTCACCGGCGGTATCGCTAAGGGATCCATCTCTGCCGGCAACGGCGCGGCCCGCACCGCGAACGGGTTCACATGGGGCGCAGGTTCTGGAACTCTCACCTCCAACTCTGGAACCGTGTCCTTCCCCGGCAGCGTCCACTTCACCGGCCACAAGGGCATCCTCGACACCACCATCTCCGGGCTGCGCGTCAAGGTCACGGGACCTGGCAAGGGCCAGTTGATCGCAAACGTGAAGTCGCAGTCGATGGAAGGTAAAGACCTGTCCGGCAGCAACATCGTGTTCGCAACCCTCTCCTTCAGCGGCGATGCCTCCAAAGGCATCAAGAACGCGACGGTAACCCTCACTAAGGAAGGCGCGGCAGGGTTCGCGGGCTTCTACGATGCCGGCCTGGTGCTGGATCCACTCACCGTGACCGTGGGGTCTGCAGGCACGGTTGAAAAGGAGATCTGCACCGACCCAGTAACCGGTGAGGTTGTCTCCCCAGACGGAACCAACACACCGGGTGCAGGTAACGGCCCTGCAGGTGCAGGCTCCGCGTCCGGTGCTTCCGGCGGACAGCTTGCCGCTACCGGCTTCGGCAACGCCACCTTGGCGGGGACCGCAGGCATCCTGGCCCTCATCGGGCTGGTGCTCATGCGGGGCGTGCGCCGTAAAGACTCCGCTGCATAATCACGCCTCCTGGCGTAATTCTGCCCACTCATGCAGCGGAAACCGCGTGTGGTTGTAGCTCCTCCAACGGGCTACAACCACACGCCCTCCTTCATTTCTAACGTCCTCACTCCGACGTGCTCTTAACGTCGTGACAATGTAAAGCGATGGGATCATGACTCACAGCTCGCCCTTCGAGAAGACACCTTCCCGCACCACCCGTGTGGCCTTGTTCGGGGCAACGGGGCTAACACTTATCAGCTTGCTCGCAGGGTGCACGTCAGCGCCGTCCACAGCCGAATCGCCGAGCCCGCACGCAACAGCAACGGCGTCCAGCTCAGGTGAATCCAGCGGTAAAGATAGCAGCGCAAACGCGGCGGATGCACTGAAACTCACTGGCCCTGCCGAGGCACGCGACATCCCGGATATGAAACCGGTTCTATCCGGAGTGAAACCGGCGCTACCCACCACAGTGACCGATGCGCACGGTAAGGAAATCACGGTCACATCAGCCAAGAAAGTGCTTGCGTTGGATCTCAACGGAACCCTGACAGACACGATGGTCGGGCTGGGTTTGCACGACCGGCTGATCGGGCGCTCAAACTCCGATACGAGCGCGCTACTCAAAGACCTCCCCGTTGTCACCAAAGACGGTCACGACACCAACGTTGAGGCGATCCTGAACCTCAAACCGGACCTCATCATCACCACCGAAAACATCGGTGGGGCCGAGTCCTACCGCCAACTGGAAAACGCGGGAATCACAGTGGTGAGGCTCGAACCAGCCACCAGCATCGAGGGGATCCCGGACGGAATCCGCGCGGTAGGAAAAGTGTTCGGCGTGCCAGAAGCAGCAGAAAAACTCGCCAAAGAAACCAAGAAGAACCTCGATGAAGCGGCCGAATACGTCAAAGAACTGCGGTCTAAGACCCCGCGGGCACCGCGCGCCGCCGTGCTGTATGTGCGCGGAACTGGGGGAGTGTTCTTCATCCTCGGCAACGAACATGGCGCTTCCGACATCGTTGAGGCGCTCGGCCTGCAAGATACGGCACGGGAGAACAACATCGAAGGCGTGAAACCCGCTAACGCGGAAGCGCTTTTGAACCTCAACCCGGAGATTGTCTTCGCGATGAAACGCGGGATCGAATCCGCAGGTGGAATGGATGGTTTCCTCAAGCGCCCAGGTATGGCCGCAACAGTGGCGGGCAAGAATAAACGCATCATCACTGCGGCTGATGGCCAGCTTTTATCTTTCGGGCCACGCACACACGAGAACCTTAAAGCGCTCGCAGAAGCCGTATATCAGGACGGACAAGCCAAGAAATGACCCAGACCGTGGCGAGCAACCGTAGCGCGAGGGCACGCGCGGCTTGGCTCACCGGCATCGTACTGACCATTGCCGTGGTGTGTGTTCTGCTGATCTCGTCCGCGGCTGGCCAGTACGCGACAACACCCATAGAAGTCCTCAGTTCAATCAAGAGAGTCGCGTTCGATGGGGCCGAACCCACCGACAACCCGACCGACGCCGCGCTGTGGACGATCCGGTTCCCGAGAGCCCTGCTCGCAGCGGTCATCGGGGCGAGCCTCGCGTTAGCCGGCACCGTGATGCAAGGCATCTTCGCCAACCCGCTAGCTGAACCAAGCGTTGTAGGCGTCAGCGCCGGCGCGAGCGTCGGCGCGTGCCTCGCCATCGTCTTCGGATACACATCGACTGGCTCCTGGGTCCTGCCAGTCAGCGCATTCATCGGCGCGATGATCGCCACCGCATGCGTGTGGATGCTCGCCAAAGGCTCGGGTAAGGTCCTGGTACTCACGCTCGTGTTGACCGGTATCGCGATCAACGCAATCGGCGGGGCACTGACCAGCTTCCTGGTGTACCTGGGGGACACAAGCTCGCGCGAAGAAATCATCTTCTGGCAAATGGGATCCCTCGCCGCGGCCCGCTGGGAGCAAGTAGGCGTGTGCCTCGCCGTGCTCGCCGTGACAGCCCTATGCATCTGGCTCTATAGGAACAGGCTCGACGTTCTGGCACTCGGGGACGCCGCCGCCCACGGAACCGGAATCAACGTCGAACGGCTACGGTTCATCAGCGTGATCCTCGTCTGCATCCTGACCGGAACCGCGGTCGCGTTCTCCGGGATGATCGGATTCGTGGGGCTCGTCGTCCCCCACGCTCTACGGCTCATAGTGGGGCCCTCCCATAAATACCTCGTCCCGCTATCCCTCCTGGGTGGGGCAACCCTGCTTGGACTCGCCGACACCGCGGCCCGCACACTGATCCCGCTCAGCGACATCCCCGTCGGCGTCTTCACCGCACTCGTAGGCGGACCCGTCTTCATCGTCTTGCTGCGCGGAACCCTCAAAAAAGGAGGCATCAGGTCATGAACGCGCTCGAAGCCGAAGACCTGAACATCACCATCAACGGCGCAACGCTGCTCGACTCCGTAACAGTGTCTGTGCGGCAAGGAGCCGTGACCGGGATCATCGGCCCGAACGGAGCAGGGAAATCGACACTGCTGGCCGCGCTCGCCGGCTTCACCCACCCACGCCGAGGGGTAGTTCGGGTCAATGGGGTAGACATACACACGATCCCGCACCTGGAACTAGCCCAACAGCGTGCCGTCATGAACCAGAACTCGGATGTCGCCTTCCCTTACACGATCCGGGAAATAGTGGAGATGGGGCGCACCCCGTGGGGAACCAACCCAGCCAACAGCACAGCCGTTGAGCAAGCGATCGAGCTGACTGGGCTCAGCCACCTGCTCGATCGTGAAATCACGACCCTTTCGGGCGGGGAGCGCCAACGAACCGCGTTTGCGCGGGTCATCGCCCAGGCTTTCCCGATGTGCGCGGGCCGGGTCCTCTTGCTCGATGAACCCACCGCTGCGATGGACGTCGCCTACGCCGAACACACCCTGGCACTGACTCAAGAGTTCGCCGCCCAAGGTTCCGCAGTTGTGGTGGTGATCCACGACCTCGACGCCGCCGCATCCTACGCAGATGACCTCATCGTGCTCGACCAAGGCAGGGTCCGCGCCGCCGGAGCCACGGCGGAAGTCTGTGACGCGCGGCTGTTGAGCTCGGTCTACCGGACCTCACTCGAAGTGTTCGAAGCCGCCGGCCGCACACGCATCAGCCCCGTACGGCCCTGCCGGTTCCTGAAACCACGCGACACCCACAGTGTTAGCCACAACAGCGGCAGCGGCAACAACAGCGCCGGAATCACGGAAAGCTAAGCGCGAGGTGGGGCCTATTCGGCGAGCAGTTCGCGGATGTCGTCCGCGCTGAGCGCGGAACCGAATCCGTCGCCGCCGTCCATGACGGATGTGATGAGCTCGCGTTTGGCATCCTGCAGAGCCACGACCTTCTCTTCGATGGTTCCAGCAGAGACCATGCGGTACACCATGACGTTGCGGGTCTGTCCGATGCGGTGGGCACGGTCCACCGCCTGAGCCTCCGCGGCCGGGTTCCACCACGGATCCATGAGGAAGATGTAGTCAGCCTCCGTGAGGTTCAGCCCGAAACCGCCGGCCTTGAGCGAGATCAAGAACACCGGGGCCTCGCCGTCCTTGAACTCTTGGATTGCCTCTTCACGGTTGCGGGTAGCGCCATCCAGGTATGCGTAGTCGATCCCCGCCTCATCGAGTCGGGCACCAGCGCGTTTGAGGAAGGACGTGAACTGGGAGAACACCAGCGCACGGTGGCCTTCAGCCAGGAGCGAGTTCAGGTAGTCCAACAGAGTATCCAGCTTGGCTGAACCGACATCGGCGAACTCTTCCTCATCCACCAACGCGGGATCCAACGCCATGAGGCGCAACGTGGTGAGCGAGGTGAAGATCGTGAAACGGTTCCGGTTGATGTCCTCCACCAGATGCAGAACCTTCTGCCGCTCACGCTGCAGCCGCGTGTCATAGATCCGGCGGTGCTCATCCGAAAGGTCGATCGCCAGAACCTGCTCTTGCTTGCTCGGCAGGTCCGTCATCACTTCAGTCTTGGTGCGCCGCAGCATGAACGGACGCACCCTGCGGCGCAACCGCTCCAACGGCTCAACAGCACCCATCCGTTCGATGGGACGGCCAAACACTTCAGCGAACTTACTCGAGGACGGGAACAACCCAGGGGAAGTGATCGCCAGCAGCGCCCACAACTCCATAAGGTTGTTCTCAAGCGGAGTACCCGTGATCGCGAACTTCACACGAGCCTTCAACTCACGCGCCGTCTGGTGTGCCTTCGTGGATTTATTCTTCACGAACTGCGCCTCATCCAGGATCAGCGCCGCCCATTCCACGTCGTGATAAACAACCGAATCCAGACGGAACAGCGTATAGGAGGTCACCACCACATCGTTGTGCGCGGCGACCTCAGCCAGCGACTGAGCCGCTTTCAACTGCGTATCCCGCACCCCGGCAACCCTCACGCCCGGGGCGAACCGGCGCAACTCTGCCAGCCAGTTAGGAACCACCGAGGTCGGCGCGACCACCAAAACCGGGCCGGCGCCGCCCATCAACGCGGTGTGCGCGGCGCCAGTTTCCGATGCGGCGGCCGGGGCTGTATCTGCAGCGTCCGATGCGGCAGGCAGGTCGGGTGCGCTCTGCTCCTCGCGCGTCCATGCTTCGCGCATGTGGACTAACAAGGTGATGACTTGCAGTGTTTTACCCAGGCCCATGTCATCAGCCAGGATCCCGCCGAGACCCTGCCGCCACAGCGAAGCGAGCCATCGGAAACCATCCACCTGATACGGGCGCAACGTGGCATCGACAGTGTCAGGGACCGGGGTTTCACTCGCTTTCTCCGAACCCGTCGATAGACCGGAGATGGCCGCATACCAGGAATCCGGGCCGGACACCTCAGTAGCTAAACCGGCCAGCTCGTCCCACAGGTTCACTTGATAGCGGGTGATCCGCAACGGGTCTTTCGGGTTCTCTTTCAGCATGTTCGCTTCCTCGATGAGGCTGCGAAGCTGATGGAAGAGCGGCTGATCAAGCGAGACGTAGGTCTTATCCGACATCAGCATGCGCTTCTGCCCAGCGGAGAGCGCCCGCAGAATATCGGCATAAGGGATCCGGCGGTCACCCACCGTGATCATCAAACCTAGATCAAACCAGTCGTTCTTATCCGACTCAACCGTGGTCACCGTGAGCTCGGGGGCCTCGGTAAGTTCCTTATAGACAGGACGCCTACCCACATCGAGCACCCGCACGTGCGGGGTCCGTTCCAAAGCAGGCAGGCCGCGGCGGACGAAGTCTACGGTGGCAAGCCCCTCGAGCGTATGCGAAACCAGGCCGCCGTTACTGCGATGGGGCTCGAGCTCATCCCAGCCGTGATTGACCAAAACCTTCAGCGCCGCGGAACGCAACTGCCCCTCAGCCTGCACATCGCGGGCGTAATCATCGAGTCCAGCGGCACCGTAATCGATCTCCGAATCGACGACCACCACATCGTCCGGTTGATACGTCGCAACAACAACCAACGACGGGGGAGTGATCTGCGGCAACGAAACCGAACCATCACGGGACACAAAGGAAACGCGGCGACCCAAACGCTGATACAGGCCCGAGAAGAACTGCCGCTGTTCACCAGCGGGGACCGTTATGGTCGACGGGCGGCGCACCAAGAAACGAGTCTCCGGCTCCAACGTGTGCTCCACCGGGGCGATCTCTATGGTGTGGCCATCCTCAGCCAACGCCCACACACCATGCCGACCCACACTGCCCGCCACGACGTCCTCACCTAGCGCGATAGTACGGGAGCCGATGTCCATCGTCGGAGTTAGCTCGAGACCCTCATCGCTGCGCTGCGCATCGAAATACACGCGGCCGGCATCAACCAGCTCGATACCGGAGATCTCACCGGAACCCACGAGTTCGATCCCCAGCTCGTGAGCCTCCTCAAGCAAGGAAAACACCAAGCCGGAGGCGAAATCATCGAAAATGAGCCAGTCGTTATCCTCGCCGAAATACAGCTCCCCATTAGCCCTATACAGAGGAACCAACTGGCAGAACCACCGATGCTGCTCCGGATCCAACGGCAAACCATAGGTCTTGAAAGAAATCGTGTTCCACCGCAAAGCAGAACGAATCCAACGGCCCTGCGGGTTACGGATTACAGGGCGGATCGCCAACGTGAACCGGCTACGCACACCACGCGCACCCACAGCCTTCGGGTTCTGCCCCGCGCCATACTGGCGCCTCGAGGCATCCCGGGAATCACGCAACTCAAACTGCAAACCCAGCGGCTGAATATCCTCAGGTTTCTGACCGTCACGGCCAGCACGCCCGCTCTCCACAATCCGGTACAGAGCCTGCTCCCACTCGGCGTCAACAGGCTGCAGAGCCTCCTCCGCCTCCCGCTCATCCTTCGCCTTCATATGGCGGGCATTCGAATCGATCAGCACAGCGGCGGCATGCTTACAACCCGGCTCCGCGTCCGCGCTGCAGGTCATCTCACCAATCAAGAACCCAGACTGATCCGCAACTAACGTGACACGCGCGTGAGCCTCAACATCGTCATCGACCACCGTGCCAGTTAGCACCAACGCATCCGAATCCCACGAAAGCTCAGACAACTTACCCGCATCAACCAGCATTTTCCCGCGGGTAAAAGAGCCACCACCGACCTTTTTCAGGACCTCACGGGCATCAACCAAAGGAAACTTCGCAGAACTCATCACCGCATAGTTTCTCATCCTGAGGCAGGTGTCATGAAATCGGGGACGTCATGCCGAGGGGTTCTGCACCGCGTGTGGCGGGCCCTATAGGGCGACGGTTCCGAAGGCCAGACCCAGCCCGTAGGTCATAGCCGCGGCACCCAGGCCGATGAACAGCTGCCGGAACCCACGTGATACCGGGGAAGAACCAGAGATCAGCCCCACAAAGCCACCCGTGATGAGCAGAGCAGCGCTCACAAGCACGGTAGCCACGATCACGGCGCCGAGGCCGGACATACCGAAGATGTAGGGGAGGATCGGGACGATTGCACCGATCGAAAACATCACAAAGGACGATGTCGCCGCACCCCACGCGCTGCCGTGCCCGTCGAGCTCCTCATCACCTGGCAGGGACCGGTGCTCATGCGGCAACGGCAGGGACGTGGATGGGTCGCAGTCGCAATCGAAGCGACCCATGCGTTCAGCGGCGCGATGCTCAGCAGCCGCCTGGGACATCCCTCGCGCCAGGTACACCAGCACAAGCTCGTTCTCGTCAATATCCAGGTGCGGCGCGGCACGCAAGGTCGCGTGCGTTGGTCGGGAGGCATCCAAAAGTTCCCGCTGGGAACGGATCGAAACGAACTCGCCGGCACCCATCGACAGCGCGCCCGCGAGCAGGCCCGCGATACCTGTAAACATCACGATCGACGGCGCAACACCGGTCGCCCCGATACCTAACACGAGCGCGAAGTTAGACACCAAACCATCGTTGGCACCGAACACCGCGGCACGGAAATTACCCGAAAGCCGCATCCGGCCCTCCGTGGCGAGCCCGCGCACAACCTCCTCATGCACCAACTCGTCCGCGGCCATCTTGTCCGGAACATCCGAATCCTTCGCATACGGGTTATTGCCCTCGGCACGCTGAACCAACGCCAAAACGAAAATCGAACCGAAATGCGTAGCCAAAAAACGCAGAAGCGACCGCTGGACCGAAGGCCGCGACGGCTTAGCGTGCTCACCTAAAAGCTCACGCCAATGATCAGCGTGACGCTCCTCAGCTGCGGCGAGCCCCTTCAGAATGCGGGCATCCTCCGGGGACTTCACTTTCGCGGCGAGCGCCTCATAGATCGCGCCCTCCGTCAACTCATCAGCCAAATAGCGGCGCCAACGGCGGATCTGTGCGGGTGTTGGCTCCGGTCGTTGGGAATCCGGGCGCTGGGCTGGAGAGTTTTCGTTGGGGGAGGGGTGGGCAGGCGAAGACGATGCGGTACTCACGGGCACCAGTTTAGAAAGACTTTCGACACCGGTGCCGGGCAAAAAGTTATGCCACCTTTAATTCTCCGGAAGTCTCTGTTAGTCGTTTGGAAGCGTCCGGGCGATCATCTGGTTGAGGATCTTCCGCGCGGTCGGAACGCTCGCGCCGTTCGCATGCACCAGGAACATCGGCGCATCCAGAACACTGCCGCCGGAACCGGAGTCCGTGTCGCTGGTGCGTCGGGAACCGGAGCCTGCGCCGGGGCTGAGCAGGGCAACGGGGGCTGAGGAAGGGCCGGGAATACCAGCGCGGCGGCCACCGTAGAGCCACGTAGCCCCCGAACCCACCGCGATCAAAGCCGCCGCAGCGATATCCCACGGCTTCACGGCCGGGCCGAGCACCGCATCGTGCACCCCCGAGGCCAGCCTGCACACATCCACCGTGGTGCACACGTGCCGGCGCACCGTCGCGAAGGCCTGCACCAGGTTAGAAAACTCACGTGCCGCATCGGGGGAGACCTCGAGGGCTTCAGGATGCGGATGATCCGTGACCAGCGCGCACGACGATTCAGCACCGCGGCCAGAAGAGGCACACGGAACCCAAGCATCGGCGCCGCCTGCAGAGCCAAAGGTGCCTGCGGAGCCAGAGCCGCCTGCAGAGTCAAAAGTGCGCTGCTGAAAGTGACGTTGTTGAGAGACCACAACCCCGTCTGCGCCGATCCATGCGCGCCACATACGCCCCAATGCAGGCGCGCACACAACCCCGGCAACCGGGACACCATCCACGACCGCGGCAACCGAAGTTCCGAAATCCGGGAGGCCGTGAACGAAATTGCTTGTTCCATCGATCGGGTCAATAACCCAACACACCACTCCTGCCTCAGGAGAGCCGGCCCTGTTCTCGCCAGCGCCATCCTCGCCGGCGCCGGCCCCGCCAGCGTCTTCTTCGCCAAGAAATACGGCCTGCGGGGTCCGTGCGCGCAGGAACTCAACCAGCCGGGCTTCAGTCTCGATGTCCGTTTGAGTCACCACATCGTGCGTCGAAGACTTCTGCCGCGCACTCACACCGGCACGCCACGCAGCCTCGACATCGGCCGCCACGGCCACGACCGCATCCACCGCGACGTCCCGCAAACGCTCAGGCGCCCCGGCCCCGAGCCGCGCAACCATCGCCCCAGCGTCAGGCCACACGCGAGCCTCCACCGCATCGAGCCCCTCCACCGCATCGATCCCCGTCGCCGCACTGTACAGATCCGAACTCATAGCTTCAGCCTAACCAAGAACACACAAACCAAAGGCAAGCCGCCAGCCACCTGAAACCACTGCCGTGTGAGGGACGCCGCACCCTCCGTGACCGTGCCACATGAGAAACTAGATGCGTGATGAAAGACGGTAAAAAACAGCACACCAAACGAGCCCATAAAGAGTTCGCTCTCGCGCTTGAAGACCGTTGGCAAGACTTCCGCCTCAAAATGTCCCAACGCCGTGGAGACAAAGTCGCCGTCGTCCCATACCGCGGCTACGGCCGCAGCGGAGAAAACGGGTGGGTGCGCGTATTCGCACGAGTTGTCATGGCGAAACCCGGGTCACGGCTTGAAGACCTCCACCTGCCCGCAGTCGTTGAAGAAGGCGTGCGTGGATGGCGTCACTTCATCTCACCCACCGTCGCGGAATACCCCGTCACAATCCGCATCAACGGCGCAACCTATGACGTGTACTCAGACCGCGGCGGCGTGATCGACGAACGCCTCGCCGTGAACCTCGAACCCGGCTGGCACCATGTCGAATTCATCGTCGATGACTCCGAACCCGTCAGCGGTCACGTGTTCATGGTCAACGAGAAACAAAAACACGGGATCATCTGCGACGTCGATGACACCGTTGTCGTCACGATGCTCCCGCGCCCACTACTCGCGGCATGGAACTCCTTCGTAATCGACGAACACGCACGCGTACCAACCCCAGGCATGGCAGTGTTCCTCGACCGCTTCGCCACCGCACACCCCGGCGCACCCACGCTCTACCTCTCCACGGGCGCGTGGAACACAAACCGGGCACTCAGCCGCTTCATGGCCCGCAACCTATTCCCCGACGGCCCGCTACTGCTCACCGACTGGGGGCCAGTCGAAGGCCGCTGGTTCCGCTCCGGCATCCAACACAAAGTAGACAACCTACGCCGCCTTGCTAGAGAATTCCCCGACATCTCGTGGCTACTGGTCGGTGACGACGGCCAAAAAGACCCCAACATTTACGCCGAATTCGCCCGCCGCTACCCAGACAACGTGTCCGCGATCGTGATCCGTCAACTCACCCCATCGGAAGCCGCGCTCGCCGGCGGGCGTAACGCGGCGATCATGAACACGACCCCGGGTGTCCCGTGGGTCTATGAGCCTGATGGTGGGCGCATCGCCGCCCGGCTGGCCGCCTTGGGCCTCATGCCAGAAGCCCCCGACGCGCTCCATCCGGACCACTAGCCCCGGCGCCAGAACAGGTGCTGAAACCAGCGCGAAGCCCGCGCTGAATCCAGCGCCGAAATAGGCGCCAGATCTTGCGTCGAAACAAGCCCCCAAGCAGGAAGGACAGCCACGTGAGCCGCCAAACCGTCTCTGTGCCACTACGGTGGGCAGACATGGACGCCTACGGGCACATCAACAACGCCAACCAGATCCGCCTCATGGAAGAAGCCCGCGTCGCCGGCTTCGGCGTCCCCGGCGGAACCGGCTCACCAGTAGGCCGCGAAGGCAAAAACGACCTGTTCGAAAACGTCGGCGAGGGCATCATGATCCTCGTCGTCGAACACACCATCCGCTACCTAGCGCAACTTCCATACCGCGACGTACCCGCCGCCGTGGACATCTGGATCTCCGACATCAAACCCGCAACCTTCACCGTCAACTACGAAATCCGCGACGGCCACGACGGAACCCTCTGCTCACGCGCCAAAACTCTCATGGCGCTCGCCGAGGGCGAGACGGGGCGCCTCATGAGAATCCCGGCCGAGATCCGCGAAGCCATGCAGGCATTCACAGACGAGAGCCGGGACAACGAATAAGCCGCGCCCAACACACCGTCAATTCGATGCGCTTAACGCACGGTGTGTTCCGCACGCTTAACGCACAGTTCCTTCGGCGCGCTTAACGCACGACGGTCGCGCCGGCCTCCTCGAGGGAGGCCAGTGCCGCTTCCGCCGCGTCAGCGTCCACGTAAGCGGTGTGCTGGTTGAGCACGGTGACGGTGAAACCGTTGGCTAGGGCGTCGCGCGCAGAGGCCAGAACGCAGTGGTCGGTTGCGATCCCTACAACATCAAGCTTGGTGATGTCCTCCTCTTTGAGGATCTCGGCGAGGCCGCTGCCGTCATCGGATACACCCTCGAAAGCCGAGTAGGCGGGGCTTCCCATGCCTTTACGGACCTCAAGCTCGATGCGCGAGGCATCAAGATTCGGGTGATATGCCGCGCCCTCGGTGTTGGCTACACAGTGGACTGGCCACGTGGTGGTCCAGTTCGGTTCCTCACCAGCTGGAGCGAAATGGCCGCCATTATCGCCTTCCGGTGAATGCCAATCCCGTGATGCCGCGATCAGATGATAGTCGTGGCCCGGAGCTGTCAGCGAGTTGATGGACGCCGCAACCGCGGCTCCGCCATCACACCCCAAGGCACCACCTTCAGCGAAGTCGTTCTGCACATCCACAATCAGTAGCGCGCGGCCATTCGCGGCGCCCTCGCGGCTCTGGCCAGCAACGTTGTCAGCTACCATCGTTTTCCTTCTTTCCGGTAAAAGGACGCCCAGTGAAGGGACGTCTCCTAGGCGGGAACCCAGTTCGCGCCTTACTTAGCTGAGAGTGCCGCGACCTTTTTCTGGGCTGCTTTGTGGGCGCGGGCGGCCTTGCGTTCCTCACGCTTGGCCGCCACTTTCGCTTCGCTGCGCTTGGAGCCGCCGAAGAGCAACGCGCTGAGACCGGATGCCGCGGTCACGATCGCCACGGCCTCCTCTGCACCCACCTTCTTGGCGAGTGGATGCGAGTAGCCGAACGCGCCAAGATAGATCCCCAGTAACACAAGCGCGCGTGGCCAGCCGACCTTCTTGACCCAAATGAAGGTAGCGAAGATGCCGCAGACCGCCAACACGGCGCCGCCAAGCGGACGGTTCTTGGTGCGGCGGGCAACCTCGAAGCCGCCCACGAGTCCGGTAGTCGTCAAGAGTGGAGTAGTCAGATTAGCCATAAGGCTCTCCTTATGTGTGGAAAAGCGTCGAGAAGACAAGCCGGGGCGGTGCCGTTCTGCACCGCCGCCTGGCGTTAGTTGGAATCGTCCTTACCGGAGGTTTCTTCCGGTTCCGGCGGGGTGTGGGAAGCCTGGCGGATCATGCTCAACACGGCAACCACGCCACCGAAGCCCGCGAGTGCTTTCAGACGCCTCTTCTTACGTTTAGGGTCCATCGGCTCAGGACCAATCGGGTTGGTCATCAAACGCAACTTACGGCCTTCGAACACGTCCTTGGCGTAGGCCTTTTCCTTCTTCTTGATCCCAGAAACCGAGCGAGGCGGAAGCAAGACCTGTTCCTCAGCGATCAGGCCCGCGGTGAGCTGGCGTGCACGCTGAGCCTCAACATCGACCTCCGCACCCAAGACCAGTACGCAGTTGATGATCCAGATCCACATCAGACCAGCGATAGCACCACCGATGGAGCCGTAGGTCTTGTTGTAGTTAGCGAAGTTGGAGAGGTACCACGCGAAACCGGCGGTCGCCAACGCCATCGTGACCAGCGCGAACGTGGCACCTAGGGTGACCCAACGGATCTGCGGGCGGCGCACGTTCGGGGTGAAGTTATACAGCAGGCCGATCATGACGATCGCAACCAGGATAAGAACCGGCCATTTCAGGATGTTCCATGCGGTCACGGCCTCAGCGCCTAGACCGATCCAGCTGCCGATCATGGACGCGAAGTCACCGGAGACCAGCAGCAACAGGATGCAGATCACCGAACCGAACAGCAACGCGAGGGTGATGAGGTACATCTGGATGCGCAAGAACATTGGGGCGCGGCCCTCTTCAACGCCGTAGACGGTGTTGATCGAGCGGGAGAACGCGTTGACGTAGTTCGAGGACGTCCACACGGCACCGAGGACACCGATGACGAAGAACAACCCAGCGCCGCCGCCTTCAGTCAGGCTCGTGATGGGTTCTTCGAGGACTTTCGCCATCTCCGGGGAGCCGACGTCCTGAACGGTGTCGAGTAGCAGTTTGGTGGTCTCTTCGCCCTGGCCGAACAAGCCCAGCGTGGAGACGAGGGCGAGCAGTGCCGGGAACATCGCGAACACTGTCCTGTAGGTCAGGGAAGCGGCCATGTCCATGCCGCCGTCGCGTGTGAACTCGCGTAGTGCTCTACCGAAAATGTATTTCCATCCGGCTGCCGGAATTGGTCCGGCTTTGTCCATGCGTTCCTCGATCGCTTCTTTCGCGTCGGGGTCTGCCGTGATGCTTCTCTCCACGGTGGGGGCCTTCCTGATGGATGTTATTCATCTAGAGCCTAACCATCTCACAGATCGGATGCCACACTTTGGAGTTTTTGGGGCTCAAGGGTGGGCGATTTCGCCGCGCCTGCGTGTGGTGTGGGTTCTAAGATGGCACGATCGGTGGTGAAGCATGCGGCGTGGCCGTGGATGCTGAAGTGAGTTTGTTGAGGGATGTTGCAGGATGCCTACGGATTTTAAGGATTCGCGCGACGCCGGCGGAGCCGGGGACGCTGAAACGTCATCTGAGGCCGGTAGTCCACGTGATGCTGAGGCGGCGGCAGCCGGTGAGGGTGCGGCGGAGCAGCTCGTGTATGGGGTAGGGGATGAGCGTGTTTCTTTGACGACCCGCACCCGCGAGGCTCTGTACCGTTTCCGCGTGGGCTTGCAGGAGGGCATGCCGCTTCCGTTGGTGATCCAGGGCGGTATTGAGGCGATCCAGGTGTATGTTCTGGGTTTGCTTGTTGTTGCGCTTCCGGTGGCTGGCGCCGCGATGTCTGGTGGCTGGTTGGGCGCGGATGTCAGCGAGGTCGCTCGTGTCACGGGGCGGTGGTGGCTGTTGGGGCATGGGGTTCCGTTGGTGCGTTCCGAGGCCGCTATTGGCGGGGCTGGCACGATGTGGTTCTTGCCTCTAGGTTTTGTTGTGTTGCCTGGCTGGTTGGCGTGGCGTGCTGGGCGGCGGTTGGCGCGGGCCTCGTGGTCTGATCAGTTGTGGCAGGCGATGCTGGGTTCGCTTCTGGTGTACGGGGTGCTCGGGATTGTGACGACGTGGTGGGCGTCCTCTGAGCTGATTGCTTCGCCGTGGTGGGGCGCGTTGTTGATTCCGTTGGTGATTCACGGGCTCGGTTTGATTGGTGGCGCGTGGCGTGAGGCGGGTTCGTTTGGCCGGTTGATTGGTTTTAATGCGGCGGAGCGGGTGCTTCACCATTCGCAGTATCAGCGGTGGGCTGGCTCGTATGTGTGGGCTGTGGTTCGCGCTGGTTTTGTGGGGCTTGTGATGGCTGTGGGGTTGGCTTCGGCGGCGTTCACGGTGCAGTTGGTGCTGCATTGGGTTGATGTGATCAACACTGTGATGCGCCTGAATCCGGGCCTGTGGGGTGGTGCCGCGTTGATGTTGCTGCAGCTTGTGTTTGTGCCGAACATAGTGATGTACACGCTGGCTTATGTCAGTGGTGGCGGGTTCGCGTTGGGTAGCACCACCTCGATTTCTGCGTTTGGTTCGTTCGGGACGGATATGCCTCCGTTGCCGGTTTTGGGGATGTTGCCGGATGGCCCGCAGGTGTGGGTTGTGGCTATCCCGGTGCTTGCTGGTGTTGTTGCCGGCTGGTGGTTTATGCGTGAGGGCGAGAACCATTTGGAGGAGTGGTTGACTCTTCGTTTTTCGCAGCGCTGGATTGGTGTGACGTTGTCTTCGCTCATGTTGGGTTTGTTGGTGGGCGCGGTCTCTGCAGTGGGTTTCGTGGTGTTGGCTTTGTTGTCTTCTGGCACGTTGGGGCTGGGTATTTTCACGTGGATCGGGCCGCACGTGTGGGTTTCGGCTGGCTTGTTGGTTGCGGAGATCGGCGTGGGCGCTGTGCTCGGTAATGTTGCTGCGCCATTGTTTGAGCGTGACCCGGTTTTGGATGACTGAGTCTAGGTAGGGTTTGGGTATGCGTGCTGTTGTTCTGCTTTCTGGGTCTGGTACGAATTTTCAGGCTGTTGTTGATGCGGTTTCTGCTGGCCGGTTGACGGGTGTGGAGATTGTCGCGGTGGGTACGGATCAGCCGGGGGCGGCTGGTTTGCATCGGGCTGATGTTTTGGGTGCTGAAACGTTTGTGGTGGACCCTCGGGATTACGATGCGCGTGCTGGCTGGGATGCGGCGTTGGCTTCTGCGGTGGCTGGTTTTTCCCCGGATGTGGTGGTGTGTTCGGGGTTTATGCGGATTCTGGGGGCGGCGTTTCTGGAGCGTTTCGGGGATAGGACGGTGAATACGCATCCGGCGTTGCTGCCGTCTTTCCCTGGTGCTCACGGTGTGCGGGACGCGTTGGCTTATGGGGTCAAGGTCACCGGCTGTACTGTGCACTGGGTTGATGCTGGGGTGGATACGGGCCCGATCATCGCTCAGCGTGCCGTTGAGGTGCGGGATGGTGAATCCCAGGATGAGCTGCATGAGCGGATCAAGGTTCAGGAGCGTTCTGCGTTGATTGAGGTTTTGCAGGGCTTGGCTGATGGCGTGATCAGCTTCCCTCACGCGTACGCCTGACGCGTAGACTGGGTGTGCCTGCCGTTTCGCGGCGGGCGCTTTCTGGTGCGCACGTGTAGTGCGTCTTGTTCCGCGATTTCTCCTGAGGAGCCTTTTCTCGTGACCGTTCAGGATTCCACGCCCACGACTGTTCCGATTAAGCGTGCACTGATCTCTGTATATGACAAGACCGGTTTGGAAGATCTAGCCCGCGGCCTGCATGAGGCCGGCGTTGCGATTGTCTCTACCGGTTCTACTGCTGGCCGTATCGCTGATGCGGGCATCCCGGTGACTGAGGTCTCTGAGGTGACGGGGTTCCAGGAATGCCTTGAAGGCCGTGTGAAGACGCTGCATCCGCGGGTTCACGCCGGTATTCTGGCGGACCGCCGTAAGGATGATCATGTTCAGCAGCTCAAGGATATGGAGATTGAGCCGTTTGATCTGGTGGTTGTGAACCTGTACCCGTTCGTTGAGACGGTGCGTTCGGGCGCTGACCAGGACGCGGTGATTGAGCAGATCGACATCGGCGGCCCGTCGATGGTGCGTGCGGCAGCTAAGAACCATCCTTCGGTTGCTGTGGTGGTCAACCCTGAGTTCTATGGCCAGGTGGTTGAGGCGGCCCGTGGTGAGGGCTTCGACCTGGCGACCCGCCGTCGTCTGGCTTCGCTGGCTTTCGCTCACACTGCCGCTTATGACAATGCGGTTGCCGCGTGGACTGCGGCGCAGTTCGGTGATCCCGAGGCCGCGGAGGCCCCGGTCTTCCCGCCGTATGCGGGTTTGTCGCTTGAGCGTGCTGAGGTTCTGCGTTACGGCGAGAACCCGCACCAGCCGGCAGCGCTGTATGTTGATCACGCGGCTTCCCCGGGTATTGCTCAGGCTGAGCAGTTGCACGGTAAGGCGATGAGCTACAACAACTATCAGGACGCGGACGCGGCAGTGCGTGCTGCCTATGACTTCGATGAGCCTGCCGTTGCCGTGATTAAGCACGCGAATCCGTGCGGCATCGCGGTCGCGACCCCGGGGGCTGAGGACCCGATCGCTGATGCGCACCGTAAGGCCCACGCAACCGATCCGTTGTCTGCTTTCGGTGGCGTGATCGCGGCTAACCGCCCTGTCACAGCGGGTATGGCGCGCACGGTTTCTGAGATCTTCACCGAGGTTGTTGTCGCCCCAGGCTTCGAGGACGAGGCCGTTGAGATCCTTTCGAAGAAAAAGAACATCCGCCTGTTGAGCCTGCCTGAGGGCTTCACGCAGGACACGGTCTTGATCCGCCAGATTTCCGGCGGCGCACTGCTCCAGACCACCGATCAGCTCGATGCCCCAGGTGATGACCCGCAGACCTGGACCCTGGCCGCAGGTGAACCAGCCGATGAGAAGACCTTGGCTGATCTCGCATTCGCGTGGCGTGCCCTGCGTTCGGCTAAGTCGAACGCGATCCTGCTCGCCAACGACGGCGCCGCGGTCGGCATCGGGATGGGCCAGGTCAACCGCGTGGATTCCTGCCGGCTCGCGGTCGAACGTGCCAACACCCTCGGTGTCACAGTCGCATCCGACGTCAACGCCGCAGGCGGTGCTGAGGCCGACGCCAACGCACAGTCGGAGGAACGCGCACGCGGTGCCGTGGCCGCATCGGACGCTTTCTTCCCGTTCGCTGACGGCCCGGAGGTCCTGATCAACGCCGGTGTGCGCGCGATCGTCCAACCGGGAGGATCGGTGCGTGACCAAGACACGATCGACGCGGCGAACAAAGCCGGCGTGACGATGTACTTCACCGGCGAACGCCACTTCTTCCACTAAAGAAGCCAGCTAGAGAGGCCGGTGTGGTTGATTGCTCGTGAACGCGTGTTCGGCAATAAACCTCACCGGCCTTCTTGCGACCATCTAGAATAGAAGCGAGTGTGCCCTGCCAAGCTCAGGGCACAAGTCAACTCATCAGCGACTGTTGAGGGAGAACGCCACCACATGGCAAAAATCATCTATACACACACTGACGAAGCGCCGATGCTGGCCACGCACTCGTTCCTGCCGATGGTTGAGGCTTTCGCCTCCCAAGCGGACGTGCCGATGGAGACCCGCGATATTTCGCTGGCTGGCCGCATCATCGCAACGTTTTCTCACTTGCTCCCGGAAAACCAGCGCATCAACGATGCACTGGCCGAGCTGGGCGAGATGACCCAGAGCCCGGACGCGAACATCGTGAAGCTACCGAACATTTCGGCTTCTGTTCCACAGCTAAAGGCAGCCGTTGCTGAGCTGCAGGGGCAGGGCTATGACCTGCCGGACTTCCCAGATGAGCCAAAGACTGACGAAGAGCGCGAGATCCGTGAGCTCTACGGCAAGGTCATGGGTTCGGCCGTGAACCCGGTTCTGCGTGAGGGTAACTCTGACCGCCGCGCACCGCAGTCGGTCAAGAGCTACGCGAAGAAGAACCCACACTCGATGGGTGAGTGGACTAAAGAATCCAAGACCAACGTCGCGACGATGGGCAAGAACGACTTCGCGTCCAACGAGAAGTCCGTTGTCCTGGAGAAAGACGACGAACTCACCATCCGCTTCACCCCTGCCGGTGGCGAGGCTAAGGTTCTCAAGCCTGCGTTCAAGGTGCTTGAAGGCGAGGTTGTTGACGGTACCTTCATGTCTGTGAAGGCGCTCGATGCGTTCCTCAAGGAACAGGTTGCACGCGCTAAGGATGAAGGCATCCTGTTCTCCGCGCACCTCAAGGCGACCATGATGAAGGTCTCCGACCCGATCATCTTTGGCCGCGTTGTGCGCGCATACTTCGCTGACCTGTTCGCCAAGTACGGCGAGAAGCTCGCTGAAGCCGGTTTGTCCCCGAACAACGGCCTGGCCTCGATCATCTCCGGCTTGGATTCCCTCGACTCCGAGACGGCCGAAGGCGTCAAGGCTGAGATCGAGAAGGCCTACAACGAAGGCCCAGCGATCGCGATGGTCGATTCCTCGCGCGGGATCACCAACCTGCACGTCCCATCGGACATCATCGTTGACGCATCCATGCCAGCGATGATCCGCACCTCCGGCCAGATGTGGAACGCGGACGATAAGACCCAGGACACCCTGGCGATCATCCCAGACTCCTCCTACGCGGGCGTCTACCAGACCGTGATCGAGGACTGCCGCGCCAACGGTGCATTCGACCCAGCAACCATGGGTACCGTCCCGAACGTCGGCCTCATGGCCCAGAAGGCCGAAGAGTACGGTTCGCACGACAAGACCTTCCAGCTTGAGGAAGACGGCACAGTTGAGGTCGTCAACTCCGCGGGCGACGTCCTGATCTCCCACGAGGTTGAGGCCGGCGACATCTGGCGTGCATGCCAGACCAAGGACCTGCCGATCCGCAACTGGGTTGAGCTCGCAGTTGAGCGCTCCCGCCAGTCCGGTATGCCAGTTGTGTTCTGGCTCGATGAGAACCGCGCACACGATGCGAACCTCATCGAGAAGGTCAACACCTACCTCAAGGACCTCGACACCGACGGCCTGGACATCCGCATCCTCGCCCCGAAGGAAGCAACCCAGTTCTCGGTGGACCGCATCCGCAAGGGTGAGGACACCATCTCGGTGACCGGTAACGTCCTACGTGACTACCTGACCGATCTGTTCCCGATCCTCGAGCTCGGCACGTCTGCGAAGATGCTCTCGATCGTCCCGTTGCTCGCTGGCGGTGGCCTGTTCGAGACCGGCGCTGGCGGTTCCGCACCGAAGCACGTCCAGCAGCTCGTTGAAGAGAACCACCTGCGTTGGGACTCCCTCGGCGAGTTCCTCGCTTTGGCTGAATCCTTCGAGAAGTTCGGCCGCCAGACCGAGACCCCAGCAGCTGAGGTTCTCGGCCGCGCACTCGACGCAGCGACCGGCACGTTCCTGGATGAGAACAAGTCCCCATCCCGCAAGGTAGGCGAGCTCGACAACCGCGGCTCCCACTACTACCTGGTCCGCTACTGGGCTGAAGAGCTCGCCAAGCAGACCGAGGACGCACGCCTCGCGGAGGTCTTCGCACCTGTTGCGAAGGCACTGGTTGAGAAGGAAGAGCAGATCATCTCCGAGCTCAACGGCGCACAGGGTGTGGCTGTTGAGCTGGGTGGCTACTACCGCCCAGACGAGAAGAAGGTCTCCGAGATCATGCGGCCATCCGCAACCCTCAACGAGATCATCGACGGTCTCAAAGCTTAAGTTTCTCGCTGATACAGCGAACGGGCGGCGTGACCACATGGTCACGCCGCCCGTGTGTTTAAACGTCAGTGTGTTTAAGTTCCAGTGTGTTTGTGTGGCAGCGCCGCAGTGCTTTAGCTGCTTAGCGCTGCTGCGTGGCGGCGAGCCAGGCCGACGTAGGTTTCAGCGGACGTTGAGAGTGCAGCGACTTCCTCGTCGGTCAGTTCGCGGCGAACCTTCGCAGGAGCCCCGGCGACCAGCGAGCGCGGAGGGACCTCCATACCCTCCAGAACCAGCGCGCCAGCGGCGATGAGCGACTGCTCGCCGATGACCGCGCCGTTCATGATGGTCGCCGACATCCCGATGAGCGTGCCATCACCCACCGTGCAGCCGTGCACCACTGCGGCGTGGCCGACCGTAACGTCATCGCCGAGCGTGCACGGGTACTCAGGGTCAGCGTGGACCACCACGTTATCCTGCAGGTTGGTGCGGGCGCCGATGCGGATCGGCGCGGAATCCCCACGGACTGATACCCCATAGAACGCCGAAGAGTCTTCTGCTAAAACTGCATCGCCACTTACCGTGGCGGTTGGGGCTAGGAATGCGGCAGCGCCCACGTCAGGGGTGCCGTTATCGAGTGCAATGATGTGTGCCATGTAGCAAGCCTACTGACGCAGGCCCACTCTTGCATCCAAAGCCGTTCAGTCTTGTTTCCAGGAGCTCGGCATCTCTGGAGCATCCTGGGGATCGAACCCTTCGGTGGGCACGGTTTGGTCGGGGCAGCGTTTCAGGACCTGTTTCATCGCGTCCTTTTCAGCCTGGGTGACCCACAGTTTATAGCGGGACTTCACGGCGATCTGGCGGGCCACCATCGGGCACCTGTAGGCCTTATTGGGTGGGAGCCAGCTTGCGGCGTCGCGGTCAGATTTCTGCTGGTTGAGTGGCCCGGAGACCGCTAGCAGGTTCAGCGGGTCATTCGCGAGCAAGATCCGTTCGCGTTTGCTCAAGTTCTGGGCGCCCTTCTGCCACGCGTCAGATAACGCTACGACATGGTCGATCTGGACCGCCTCGGAGGTGCGGGGGCCGCGCTGAAAGTTGATCATGTCGCCCGAATACGGGTCACGTAGGACACCTTTTTCGACGCCGCAGCGGCCTTGTTGGGTGATATCGCTCAGGTCTCGCTTGAGGATGTCGTCGCGGGTGCGGCAACCGTTACGGTCGGTATCGAGCCACGCCCGCCCGAAAGACTCTTTACGGTTATAGCCGGTCTTAGGTGCGCGGCCCTTGACCTCGAGGGTCTCCAGGACCGCTGCCGCATTATGAGACCGCGCGGGATCAGTGGCTTTATTGTCACCCGGCGCGGTTTGGGACGGCGCTGTTTTGGAAGGCGCGGTTTTGGAAGGCGCCGGCGTGGAGGGTGCGGTCGCGCTGGGCTTGCTTTCACCCGGCGCGGTTTCATTCGGTGCGGTTGAACTACCGTTGATGGAGAGCTTGCCGATCACGAAAATCAAGAGCGCAGTCACAGCAAGGGCCATGAGTTTGTTAAACGTTTTCTTGAATTTTCGTGAGGCGCCAGACTTTCGTTGCATACCGAGCATCATCCACCAACCCGCGCTCGCGCCGCGAGTTCGGCTCGCCATGCACGCGTATGTGAAGCATCACGCAACGGGATCTACCGCCATAATGGATGCATCATGCAGTGCGATTATTACGATGCGGGAGTGTGTTTATCCTGCACGCTCATTCAACAGCCCTACGCCCAACAGGTTGAACTCAAACAGAGCCAGGCTCAAACGTTGCTCGAGCCGTACGGGCCAACGGCCTGGCTTGAACCGTTCACTGGGCCTGAGCAGGGCTACCGCACCCGCATCAAAATGGTGGTGGGCGGAACCTATCGACGCCCGACTTTCGGGATTCTGGACCGGGAGCGCCGCGGTGTGGACTTGCGCGAATGCAGGGTGATCCACCCGGAACTGACCCGCATGTTCGGGCTGATCCACTCGCTCATCCGCATCAGCAAGCTCGCCCCGTATTCCGTCCCCGAGCGCGCCGGAGAGCTCAAACAAGTCCACATGACGTTGAACGAGGCCGGGCAGATCATGCTGCGCTTCGTGATGCGCTCCCGCGCCGGCGTCAAAGCCTTGCGGCCGAACCTGGCAGGATTCCTCGAAAGAGCCCCGCACATCGTGACCGTGACAGCCAACATGTTGCCGGATCACGTCGCGCTCGCCGAGGGAGAAGAAGAAATCCATCTAGCCGGTGAAACCACGTTCCCGCTCACGATCAGCCGCCTGCCGTTGCGGGTTCGTCCGCAAGGGTTTGTGCAGACTAATCAGGCGGTTGCCGAGGGGCTTTATGCCCAGGCGGGGGAGTGGATCGCAGCAGCCTCGCCGGACAGCCATGCAGGGCCGCCGGAGACCGTGTGGGATCTGTATGCGGGCGTCGGCGGTTTCGGGTTCACAGCGGCCCAGGCCGGGGCCGGGCATGTGATCGGCGTTGAGACCTCTGTCGAGGCGGTCGCTGCCGGCAACGCCGCGGCAGCGGCACAGGGAATCAGCGAGGTCGAGTTCATCGCGGCTGATGCGACGCAGTGGGTTCGCGAGAAACCTGCGCCAGAGCTCATCATCGTCAATCCGCCTCGGCGCGGACTAGGTCCAGACCTGCCCGTGTGGCTCAACGAATGCGAAGCCGAGAGCATCATCTATTCGAGTTGCAACCCCACCACGCTCGCCCGTGACCTCGCCGCGATGAGCAACTGGAGCATCGAGCAGGCGCGCTTGTTCGACATGTTCCCTCAAACCCCGCACATGGAGGTCATCGCGCTGCTACGCAGGGCTTAGGGCAACACTGCCTAACCGAGCCCTCCGGCGCGGTCGAAAATAAACAGTCGAAAATAAACAGTTCAGTCGAAAACAACTGTGCCTAATCGAAGACAACCGTGCGGTGGCCGTCCAGGAGCACGCGATGCTGGGCGTGCCACCGTACCGCGCGCGCGAGCGTCTGTGCCTCGGTAGCGCTACCTTGCTGCACGAGTTCTTCCGGGGTGCGGTCGTGACGCACCGGGGTCACGGCCTGGTCGATGATCGGGCCTTCGTCGAGGTCGCTGGTCACATAGTGCGCGGTGGCGCCGATGAGTTTGACACCGCGGGCATGCGCCTGGTGGTACGGCCGGGCCCCCTTGAAGGAGGGCAGGAACGAGTGGTGGATGTTGATCGCCCGGCCAGATAGTTCGTTGCAGAGCTCATCGGAGAGGATCTGCATGTAACGGGCGAGCACCACGAGGTCGATCTCGTGCTCAGCAACAAGCTCACGCAGCTTCGCCTCGGCGTCTGCCTTGGTGTCTTTCGTGACTGGGATGTGCGTGAACGGTACGCCATAAAACTCAGCGAGCGGCTTCAACGCGGTGTGGTTGGAGACAATGAGCGGCACCTCGATCGGCAGGTAGCCTGCGTGCTGGCGGCTCAACAACTCTTCGAGCGCGTGCGGGGCCTTTGAACACATGATGAGGGTCCGCAGTGGCGCGTCCGCGTCCCACACCTTCAAATCCATCTGGAACTGCTGAGCGACCGCGCGGAGATGAGCCTCGACATCCACGGTGGGCAGACACACGTCCGCTTCAATCCGCATGAAGAACGTGCCGGTCTGGTCAGAACCGTACTGCTGGGATTCCACGATGTTGCCGCCGGCTTGAAACAGCGCCCCGGTCACGTGGTGGACGATGCCCGGCTGGTCTGGGCAGGACAAGCTCACCACAATACGGTGGCTGCTGTTGACATCGCGGTGGCTAGTTTTGCGCTCCATAGGGTTCACGATAGCGGGGGCTTGCGGTGGGGTTGCTATTCGTTGAGTTGGTGCGTCGAGTTATGTTCGGTGTCTGATGGGTGTTCACGGGCTAGAATGGAGGCGTCCGCCGTGTGTTCACTCGACACCTCACGTGCCGGGTGCCGCGGCATCGCTGTTGCCGAACACCAACGAGCGCTAAGCGCTGCACAGGAGAGGCCCCGTGTCACAGACTTCCGATGTCACTAATCAGCCGCTTGCTGAGGTTGACCCCGAAATCGCTGCCCTGATCGATCAGGAATTGGGGCGTCAGCGCGACACCCTGGAAATGATCGCTTCTGAGAACTTCGCTCCGCGCGGTGTTTTGGAGGCTCAGGGCTCGGTTCTGACGAATAAGTATGCCGAAGGTTATCCGGGGCGCCGCTATTACGGCGGCTGCGAATACGTGGATCAGGTTGAAGACCTGGCGCGGGACCGCGTCAAGGCCCTGTTCGGCGCGGGTTTCGCCAACGTTCAGCCGCACTCGGGAGCTTCCGCCAACGCCGCCGCGTTGGCGGCGATGATCAACCCAGGCGACACGATGCTGGGCCTTTCGCTCGCTCACGGCGGCCACTTGACGCACGGCATGAAGCTCAACTTCTCCGGCAAGCTCTACAACGTTGCCGCTTACGAAGTAGACCCGGAGACGTTCCGCATCGACATGGATAAGGTGCGTGAGCAGGCTCTTGAGGCCCGCCCGAACGTGATCGTTGCTGGCTGCTCGGCGTACCCTCGCCAGCTGGATTTCGAGGCCTTCCGTTCGATCGCCGACGAGGTTGGCGCGCTTCTGTGGGTGGACATGGCGCACTTCGCTGGCCTGGTGGCGGCTGGCTTGCACCCGAACCCGGTGCCCGTAGCTGATGTGACGACCTCGACCGTTCACAAGACGCTCGCCGGCCCACGCTCGGGCGTGATCTTGTCCAACACCGCTGAGATGTCCAAGAAGATCAACTCCGCAGTGTTCCCTGGCCAGCAGGGCGGCCCGCTCATGCACGCGATCGCCGGTAAGGCTGTTGCGTTCAAGGTTGCCGCTTCTGAGGAGTTCAAGAACCGCCAGGAGCGCACGCTGAGCGGTGCCAAGATCCTCGCCGAACGGCTGACCGCCAAGGACGTTGCCGATACCGGTGTTTCGGTTCTGACCGGCGGCACCGACGTCCACTTGGTCCTGGTTGACCTGCGCGAATCCGAGCTCGATGGCCAGCAGGGCGAAGACCTGCTGCACGAGGTCGGCATCACGGTCAACCGCAACTCAGTCCCGTGGGATCCACGCCCGCCGATGGTGACCTCCGGTCTGCGCATCGGCACCCCGGCTCTGGCGACCCGCGGCTTTGGCGACAAGGAGTTCACCGAGGTCGCTGACATCATCGCGGTTGCTTTGCGTGACGGCAAGAACGCTGATGTTGATGCGTTGCGTGCCCGCGTGGATAAGCTCGCCGCTGACTTCCCGCTCTATCCTGGCCACGAGAACTGGTAAGGGGAGTCATGACGGCAGTAAAGCTTGATGGGCGCGCGGCGTCCAAGGCGATCAAGGAAGAGCTCGCTGAGCGTATCGAGGCGCTCAAGGAACAGGGTGTGACCCCGGGGATCGCTACGGTCCTGGTGGGCGCTGACCCTGCCTCGCAACTGTATGTGGGGATGAAGCACAAGCAGTCGGTTGCTTTGGGCATGAACTCGATCATGCGTGAACTACCTGCGGATGCGACCCAGGAAGACGTCGAGGCTCTGATCGATGAGCTCAACGCGGACGAGTCCTGCCACGGCTACATCGTTCAGTTGCCGTTGCCGAAGCACCTGGACACGGATGCGATCTTGGAGAGGATCGATCCGAAGAAGGACGCGGATGGCCTGCACCCAACGAATCTCGGCAAGCTGGTGCTCAACGTCAATGACCCGATCGACACCCCGTTGCCGTGCACCCCGCGCGGTGTGATCGAGCTTTTGACTCGCAACGGTGTTGAGATCGCCGGCAAGCACGTGGTCGTTGTGGGACGCGGCGTCACGATCGGCCGCCCGATCGGCCTGTTGCTGACCCGCCGCGAACACAACGCGACCGTGACCCTGACCCACACCGGAACCAAGGACATGAGCGAGCACTTGCGTCAGGCCGACATCGTGGTGGCCGGCGCCGGTGTGAAGCACATGATCAAGGCTGAAGACATCAAGCCGGGTGCCGCGGTGCTCGATGTCGGGGTCACCCGCGAACCGGACCCTGAGGGCGGCCGCGATAAGGTCTATGGCGACGTCGACCCGGCGGTTGAAGAGGTAGCAGGTTACCTTTCGCCGAATCCGGGTGGTGTGGGCCCGATGACGGTTGCGTTGCTCATGACCAACGTTGTTGAAGCCGCGGAGCGCTCCCTCAAGAAGTAGAGAACACATCAAGAGGGGGAATCGAGCCGGCTAGCGGAACGAAACCTCGCTTGATACGCGAAGTGGGGGCGTCCAAACAGTTTGAACTGTTTGGACGCCCCCACTCGTTTAAGCGGTAGGCCGCGTCAGCTTACTTGCGGACGTTGCCTTCGATGCGCTGGCCGACTTCTTCGTCGATGTTCTTCCAGTACTCGATCGCGTTGGAGAGGACTGGCTCTACAACGTCGGCGAGTGCGCCGGATACGGTCTCGACCAGGCGGTCACGGGCCGCGTCGTCGAAGACGTTGCGGACCAGGTCGTGTGCCTGCGAGAAGTCGTCGTCGTCCTTGCGGAGTGTGTAGGCCGCGCGGGTCAGGTCGCCGTCAGCTTCCCAACCGTTGTCGACCGGGCCCTCTTCATCCGACCACGAGTCACCGAAGGAGTTCGGGGCGTAAACGGAGCGAGCACCGGTGTGCTCGTACCACATGTTGCCCTCGAAGTTGTAGGTGTGGACGTCGTTGATTGGACGGTTGACAGGTAGCTGCTGGAAGTTGGTGCCGATACGGTAGCGCTGTGCATCCGCGTAGGCGAAGTTACGGCCCAGCAGCATTTTGTCTGGGGAGTTACCGGTACCTGGAACCATGTTCGCTGGGGAGAAAGCAGCCTGCTCGATCTCAGCGAAGAAGTTCTCAGGGTTGCGGTTCAGCGTGAAGGTACCGACCTTGTGGCGAGGGTAGTCACCCAGCGGCCAGATCTTGGTGAGGTCGAATGGGTTCAGACGGTAGGTCTTAGCCTCTTCGTACGGCATGATCTGAACGTGCATGTCCCACTTCGGGTAGTCGCCGTTCTTGATTGCCTCGAACAGGTCGCGGCGGTGAGCCTCGGCGTCGGTACCTGCCAGGTGCTCTGCTTCCTCGTTGGTGAGGCCCTCAACACCCTGCTGGGAAAGGAAGTGGTAGCGAACCCAGAAGCGCTCGCCTTCAGCGTTGACCCACAGGTAGGTGTGGGAGCCGTAGCCGTTCATGTGGCGGTAGCTCTTAGGGATACCGCGGTCACCCATGAGGTAGGAGACCTGGTGTGCGGTCTCTGGGTTCTGGGTCCAGAAGTCCCACTGCATCGTGTTGTCGCGCAAGCCGTTTTCAGGCAGGCGTTTCTGCGAACGGATGAAGTGTGGGAACTTCATTGGGTCGCGCACAAAGAAGACTGGGGTGTTGTTACCGACGAGGTCGAAGTTGCCCTCTTCGGTGTAGAACTTGAGCGCGAAGCCGCGAACGTCACGCCACGTGTCTGGGGAGCCGAGCTCACCAGCAACCGTGGAGAAACGAGCCAGCATCGGGGTCTTCTTGCCAGGCTGCAGGAAGTCAGCCTTGGTCCACTTCGAAACGTCCTCGGTGACCTCGAGCTCACCGAATGCGCCGGAACCCTTTGCGTGTGGGCGGCGCTCTGGAACGTTCATGCGGTTGAAGTGTGCCAGCGTCTCGACCAGGTGGTGGTCGTGCAGGACGATCGGGCCGTCCTGACCAACGGTCAGCGAGTTGCGGTCGCTGACCGCGGGGATGCCGGCTTGGGTGGTTGAACCAGTGCCGTGGGGCTTGGTGTTCTCAGCCATGTTGCTCCTTTACTTGGATGAGATTGAAACTTTGTGGACGACCTTATGCTTCTTTGCAGTCCTCGCAAAGACCGCGGTAGAGAACCTCCGCCACGTCAATGTCGATGCCGTGGGTGTGTGAAGGTTCAAGGCACGGGGCGTGCCCGAGGGCACACTCCACGTCCTCAAGTCTGCCGCATTTCACGCACTGAACATGGTGATGGTTATCCCCGGTCTCCACCTCATACAGGGTGGGGGAGTTAGGGACTTCCACGCGCCGTAACAGCCTCACGTTCGTGAGGTCATGCAGGATCATGTGCGTGGTTGAAAGCGCTAACTGGGGTAGAGCTTCCGATGCGTACTTGTGGATCTGTTCTGCCGACGCATGGGATGACGCGGCTGTTGCTCGCATCACCGCCATCCGTTGCTTGGTGACACGGCGATTATGCGCTTTGAGCGTGTCCGCCCATGAGCGTTCACGGTCGTCAACAGGTGAAGCCGCCGTGATCGGTCCGAGTGTCATGCAACACACTCTAACAAATTATTCCGAACAATTCAGAATAAGAAATGAACTCTTGGCGTCTCGGTAACAGCGTGGTGAGCGATGAGGCGGGGTGTTCGTTGCGACCGTGGGCACACCTTATGTAGTGTCATGGTGTGGCACACGACTCAAAAGCCCATTCTGGGGTACCTGCACCATCTCCTCAAACACCTTCTTCTAATGACGCGCCAACGGTTCTGCGCGCGCGTTCGCTAACCAAGAAGTTTGGGGATTTCACAGCCGTCAACGGCATTGACTTTGACGTCGCCGCAGGCGAATCCTTTGGCCTGTTAGGCCCCAACGGCGCAGGCAAGTCCACGACCATGAACATGATCGGCGGCGTCTCAACCCGCACATCGGGCGAGCTCAGCATCCTCGGGATGGACCCGAGCGAAGAAGGTCCACGCCTGCGTGCCCACCTCGGCGTCGTGCCGCAGCAAGACAACCTCGACGAAGAGCTCACCGTCCGCGACAACCTCTACATCTACGGCCGCTACTTCGGGATGAAACGCCGCGAAATCGTGCCGCGCATCAAAGACCTGCTCGCGTTTGCGCAACTTGAGGAAAAGGCCGCCAACCGCGTCGACCAGCTTTCAGGCGGTATGAAGCGCCGCCTGACCATCGCGCGCTCGCTCATCAACGATCCAGCCGTGCTACTGCTCGACGAGCCAACCACTGGCCTCGACCCACAGGCCCGTCACATCCTGTGGGACCGCCTCTACCGGCTCAAAGAACGCGGCACGACGCTCATCATCACGACCCACTTCATGGATGAGGCCGAGCAACTCGCAGACCGGCTCATCGTGGTCGATGGCGGCGAGATCAAAGCTGAAGGTTCGCCGTCCGCGCTTGTGCGCGAGTACGCGACTCGCGAAGTCGCAGAGATGCGTTTCGGCTCCGACAAGAACGCTGCGGCGGCCGAGGTCCTGAATAAAGACGGCTTCCGAACCGAAACGCTGGCCGACCGCGTGCTTGTCTACGCCGACGACGGCGAGGCCGCGGTTGCCCGCGCTGTGAGCTTGGGGCTGCGCCCCGTATCGACGCTGGCCCGCCGCGCATCGCTTGAAGACGTGTTCCTGATCCTGACAGGACGGTCCCTCATTGACTGACCCTCATAACGCACACGTAATCGACGCCTCAGCAACAGGCGCCGACGTCCTCGTCCGCCGCGAGCCGATCTCCGGGCCCACGGAGCAAGGCGACCGCTCCGCACGGAAGGTCTCCCGCGCAGGCTCCTGGTACTTCGCGGAGTACCTCTTCCGCGGGATGCGCCGCTACATCGACGTGATCCTCGCGGACTCCGTCGGCACCCCTCTCATGTACCTCGTCACGATGGGCGTGGGCCTCGGTGCCGTCCTGACGAATAATCAGACGAGCTTCGATCGCGTCCCGTACATCACCTTCATCGCCGGCGCGCTCGCCGCGACCATGGCGGTCGGCATCGCGATGGAGGAAATGACCTTCCCAGTGATGGGTGGGTTCAAATGGAACCGGACCTATTACGGGCCGCAGGTCACCCCGATCACGCCGCAACAGATCGCCCGGGGCACGGTGATCGCTGTCTCTATACGCGTGGTTGCGCAGACCCTACTGTTGCTCCTGATCCTCGCGGCCTTCGGCGTCATCCACAGCCTGAGCGCCGTCCTGGTGATCGTGTTTTCGACGATCGCAGCACTCGCTTTCGGCTTGCCGTGTATGGCGTTCGCGGCGGGTATTTTCCAGGAGCGCGGCCAGTTCTCGGTCATCATGCGCTTCATCGTCACGCCGATGTTCCTGTTTTCGGGAACGTTCTACCCGCTCGAGCACCTGCCGATCTACCTGCAGTGGATCGGCTGGATCTCACCCATCTGGCATGCAACCGAGCTGAACCGGTGGGCGATCTACGGGCACGAGGTTGAGCCGTGGATGTTCCCGGTCCACCTCGGCGTCATGATCGTGGTCGCCGTGATCGCGTTCCTGATCGCCCAGACCCGCTATTACCGCCGTTTGCGCGGCGAAAAAGTCAAGACGCGCGTGTGGGGTGCCCGCGCCGCCAAGAAGACGATGGCGAGCGTGAGCCCCGCTGACACCTCGGGTGAAGCAGGCGATCCGTACGCGGTTGGCTACGGAAGCCAAGGTGTAAGCGTAGCTAAAGCGCCCGGTGCACAAGACGATGCTGCTGTCCTTTCCGCCTCAGCCGCAGGCCAGCAGGCCCCGGGCACAGCACAAGTCGCGCTTTCGCAAGCTAGCAAGCCACGGCGTCGTTGGCTATCTGACCTGTATGGCCGCAACGCTAAAGCGGTCATGGAACGTTCGTGGATGGCGACCAAGAACTCCACGTGGATCGTGATCGTGACCGGCTTTGCGGAGCCGGTGCTGTATCTCGCCTCGCTCGGTTTCGGCCTCGGCGTGGTCATCAGCGGGGTCGAAGGCCCAGGCGGGCAGACGATGAGCTACGCGGCATACATCGCGCCGGGCTTGCTCGCGGTTTCAGCGATGAACGGTGCCCTCATGGACACCAACAACATGTTCTTCAAGCTGCGCTACGCGAAGCTGTACCGGGTCATGCTCAACACCTCGCTCGGCCCGATGGACGTTGCGATCGGTGAGATCGCGATGGCGATGATCCGCGGGTTCATCTATTCGCTCGGCTTCTACCTCATTGCCGCGGCGGCGGGCCTCGTGGGGTGGGGTAGTGGCCTGCTCATGATCCCGGCAGCGGTGCTGATCGCGTTCGGATTCGCGGCAGTGTTCATGGCCATCACCACGTGGTTCACCCGATTCCAGCACCTCGACTGGCTCAACATGATCGTTCAGCCGCTGACCCTGTTCTCCGCGACCTTCTTCCCGCTGGACGTCTACCCGCAAGCCGTACAGGCCGTCATCGCATCGCTACCGCTGTGGCACGGCGTCGACCTGCTGCGAATGCTCGCGACCTCGACCTTCACCATCGACATCCTGTGGCACGTTCTGTACTTCGTTGTCATGGCGGTCGCAGGACTCACGGTTGCGACCATGCGGTTCAAGAAGATGTTCCTCACGTAACGAGTGAGCTGGACACAACACGTGAGCGGGGACGTGTGCGGCTGGGCCATCTGGGATAATGGGCATCATGTCTGAACTCCCTTCGTCTAATAAACAGGCCAACGCGCGCGCTCGGAACGTCGCTCGCCCGCTCGGCATGGCCTCCTGGATGATGGCCGTGCTGACGTTCGCGCTCATCGTCGCCATCATCTTCGCCGCGAACTCCAACCAGGTGGTCGGCTGGATCGTCGTGATCATCACCGGCCTGTGGCTTTTGCTCGTGGCTGGCGTGTTCCTGACCCTGCGCGCCGGTGCCCGGGCCGTGGGACGTAGGTGGGATAAAACCAACGCGAACCTCGCCGCGAAACTCTCCAACGACGCGAGCCCAGACAGCACCCGCCCAGGCGTGATCAGCGAAGCCGAAATGAACCACGAGATGAAGCTCGATCACTCCTTCAAGATCGTCCAGGTCCAATACGGCGTGGTCATGGACAACCTCGGCAAAGACGACGAACAAGCCAAAGACATGGTCAACCGAGCCCTGGACACCATCAACATCACCGCGACCAACGCACGCGACATGATCAAGCAGCGCCGCAAAGACCGCCACACCAGCACCGTCGAAGGCGAAATCATCGACTAACGTTGGGCGACCGGCCTGCGCCGAACCCGCACCTGCGCCGAACCCGCACCTGCGCCGAATGCGCACCACACACGCACAGCAAACCGATCAAGCTAAAGGTATTTGAGTGTCTGAGAACGTATTGCGAGTAGCATCCTTCAACGTCAACGGAATCCGTGCCGCAGCCCGCCGTGGATTCGATGAGTGGCTCGAGGACCGCGGCGTCGATATCCTCGCGCTCCAGGAAGTGCGGGCACCCGATGCGATCGTTGAGAAGCACTTCGAAGAAAGCGACTGGCACGTTCTGCACGCAGAAGCCGCAGATAAGGGCCGCGCTGGCGTGCTCATCGCCTCCAAACGAGAGCCAGATGCGACCCGCATCGGAATCGGTGAACCATACTTTGAGACCTCCGGCCGCTGGGTCGAAGCCGACTACACCATCAACGGCCGCACGCTTACCGTCGTCTCCGCGTACGTACACTCCGGCGAGGTGGACACCCCACGCCAGGACGATAAATACAAGTTCCTCGAGACGATGCTCGTGCGCATGCCGGAACTGGCGAAACACGCAGACGATGTGCTGATCGTGGGCGATCTCAACGTGGGCCACACCGAACTCGACATCAAGAACTGGAAGGGCAACGTCAAGAACGCCGGCTTCCTCCCGGAAGAGCGCGCCTACTTCGATAAGTTCTTCGGCGAGATCGGCTACAAGGACGTCGCCCGCGAACTCGCGGGGGACGTACCGGGACCGTACACGTGGTGGTCCTACCGCGGGAAGGCCTTCGACAACGACGCCGGCTGGCGCATCGACTACCACATGGCCACGCCAGAGCTTGCCGGCCGCGCGATCGAAGCGCGAGTGGACCGCGCCGAATCCTACGACAAGCGAGTATCAGACCACTCCGCACTCGTCATCGATTACAGCATCTAGCGCGCCGGCTGCACTAAGCGTAGCCTCCAGCACACACGGCAACAGCGCACACACCCGAAGGACATCAGCATCACCATGAGCACCGAAGCGACCGAAACCGAAACAGCGACTGAAACAACTGAGGCAACCGAAACGCCGCACCGCCCGCGCATCCTGTCAGGAATGCAGCCGTCTGCGGACTCCCTGCACCTCGGCAACTACCTCGGTGCGCTCGTGCAGTTCGTGAAGCTCCAGCACGATGCGGATGCGTTCTACTTTGTTCCGGACCTGCACTCGATCACATCCCCAGACGGCTCAACCAACCTCGCTCAGCGCACCCGCACGACCGCCGCGCAGTACATCGCAGGTGGGGTGGACGTCGATAAGGCCACGCTGTTCATCCAGTCCCACATCCCAGAGCACGCCGAACTCAACTGGGTTCTGCAGTGCATCACCGGTTTCGGTGAGGCCTCCCGCATGACCCAGTTCAAAGACAAATCGAGCCGCTACGGCGCCGACTCAACCAACGTGGGCCTGTTCACCTATCCGTCGCTCATGGCCGCCGACATCCTGCTGTATAAGGCGGATCAGGTGCCAGTCGGTGACGACCAGACTCAGCACGTCGAGCTGACTCGCACGCTCGCGCAACGCTTCAACCACCGCTTTGGCGAGGTGTTCGTGGTTCCGAAGGCCGTCAACCCACCCAACGGTGCGCGCATCTATGATCTGCAGGAACCGACGTCGAAGATGTCGAAGTCCGGAGCGTCACCGAACGGCCGTATCGACATCCTGGACTCACCGAAGACGATCGCTAAGCGCATCAAGTCCGCGGTAACTGACACCGGGACTGAGGTGTCCTTCGACCGCGAATCCAAGCCGGGCGTATCCAACCTGCTCTCGATCCTTTCCGCCGTGACCGAGAAGCCGATCGATACCCTCGTTACCGAGTACGAAGGCAAGATGTACGGCCACCTCAAGGTCGATGTCGCCGACGCCGTGGTCGCAGCGCTCGAGCCGGTACGCGAACGCACGCTGGAACTGCTGGACGACCCAGCCGAACTCGACCGCCTGCTCGCCGTTGGTGCCGCGAAGGCCCGCGCCGTGGCTCAAGAGACCCTCAAAGAGGTCTACGACGCGGTAGGTTTCCTGCCACCTGCACGCCTGAACTAACGCGGCAACTGTTATTACGCGAAGGTGTGAGAATGCCACGGTAAGGTTCAACTATGGGTACCGAACGCTATGAGCACGGCACACACGAGGAAAGTGCGCGCACTCTTGCCACGAGCACGCAGCTAAGCACAGGCCAGATGGCAGGCGCGATAGGCGAGGGCCGGTCCTTTCTTGGCATCGTGATCCCCGTCGAGGGCGAGTACGCCCGCAAGGTGTCTGCGACCCGTGCCGCCACCGGTGACCCGTACGCGTACATCCCTCCTCACATCACGCTGATGTCGGGGGTCCCGTTACCTGACCCGGCCGAGGCCATAGCGCATATCCGCAACGTCGTCTCGGCGTTCTCCCCGTTCCCGTTGAGGTTCGCAGGTACAGACACTTTCTATCCGGTCTCGCCGGTGACCTATCTGCGCGTTGCGGAAGGGGAGCGGGAACTCACTGAACTGCATGAACGCCTCCATTCAGGCCCGCTCGATGCCAAGCCTGCTTACCCGTTTGTGCCGCATCTGACCCTGGCTCAGGAGGTAGCTCCGGAGCGGCTTGCGCAGGTGCGCCGGGAATGGGAGGACGTCTCATTCAACATGTCCGCCCACAGCGTCACGGTTCATGTGGGCGATGGTGCTGGGTCCTGGACACAGATCGAGGAGCTTGCCTTCAGCGGATAACCGTTAAACGTGTGCGGGCCGGAAAGGGACATTCCCTTTCCGGCCCGCACACGTTTGAGGGGCTCAGCCCTACGCGTTCATCCTGTCACCTTAGATTGTGCGGTTCAGGATTGCGCGCTTGACCTCAGCGATAGCCTTCGTCACCTGAATGCCGCGTGGGCATGCCTCGGTGCAGTTGAAGGTTGTGCGGCAACGCCACACACCTTCCTTATCGTTGAGAACCTCAAGACGCATATCCCCGGCCTCGTCACGTGAGTCGAAGATGAAGCGGTGAGCGTTCACAACTGCTGCAGGGCCGAAGTACTGGCCGTCGGTCCAGAAGATCGGGCACGAGGTGGTGCATGCAGCACACAGGATGCACTTGGTCGTGTCATCGAAGCGTGCGCGCTCTTCCTGGGACTGCAGGCGCTCACGCGTTGGAGCGTTGCCTTTGGTCACGAGGAACGGCATGACTTCACGGTAGGACTGGAAGAACGGTTCCATGTCCACGATGAGGTCCTTCTCGACTGGCAGGCCCTTGATCGGCTCAACGGTGATTGGCTTGGAGGTATCCAAGTCCTTGAGCAGGGTCTTGCAAGCCAGACGGTTGCGGCCGTTGATGCGCATAGCATCGGAGCCGCAAATACCGTGTGCGCAGGAACGACGGAACGAAAGCGAACCGTCCTGATCCCACTTGGCCTGGTGCAGAGCATCCAGAACACGGTCGGTGCCGTACATGGTGAGCTTGAACTCATCCCAGCGGGCCTCGTCGGAGACCTCCGGGTTGTAGCGGCGGACCTTCAGGGTGATATCGAACTGCTCGATTTCGCCGGAATCGGAGCCAGCAACCTCAATCTTGGATGCTGGTTCAGCAACGTTGGTAGACATCAGTACTTACGCTCCATTGGTTCGTAGCGGGTGAAGACAACCGGCTTGGTATCGAAACGCAGGCCGCGAGTGCCGTCAATGTTGGCGGACTCGTCCTTGTAGATCATGGAGTGCTTCATGAAGTTCTCATCGTCACGGTTCGGGTAGTCCTCGTGGTAGTGGCCACCGCGGGATTCGTGACGGTGCATAGCAGCAACAGTCATGACCTCGGCAAGGTCGAGCAGGAAGCCGAGCTCGATCGCTTCGAGCAGGTCCAGGTTGAAGCGCTTGCCCTTGTCCTGGATACCTACCGACTTGTAACGCTCACGCAGCGCCTCGATGTCATCGAGAGCCTGCTTCATGGAGGCCTGAGAACGGAACACCTGCATGTTGGTGTCCATGGTCTGCTGCAGCTCTGCACGGATGTGTGCAACGCGCTCCGGGCCGTCGTTGTGCAGAGCGTGGTTGATCTGCTCTTCGACAAACGCGGTCGGGTTCTCTGGGACGGCAACGAACTCGGCATCGCGAGCGTAAGCTGCCGCGTTGATACCGGAACGCTTACCGAACACGTTGATGTCCAGAAGCGAGTTGGTGCCCAAACGGTTGGAGCCGTGGACGGAAACGCAAGCGACCTCACCTGCGGCGTAGAGGCCCGGCACGATCGTGTCGTTATCCTGGAGAACCTCGCCCTTGACGTTGGTTGGGATACCACCCATGACGTAATGAGCGGTCGGGAAGACCGGCACTGGCTCTGTGTAAGGCTCAACACCGAGGTAGGTGCGTGCGAACTCGGTGATGTCCGGGAGCTTCTCGTCGATGTGGGACGGCTCGAGGTGGGTCAGGTCGAGCAGGACGTAGTCCTTCTTCGGGCCGGCACCGCGGCCTTCGCGAACTTCCTGAGCCATCGAACGCGCCACGATGTCACGTGGTGCGAGGTCCTTAATGGTTGGTGCATAACGCTCCATAAAGCGCTCACCGTCACCGTTACGCAGCACGCCACCTTCACCGCGGGCAGCCTCGGAAAGGAGGATGCCGAGGCCTGCGAGGCCGGTTGGGTGGAACTGGACGAACTCCATGTCCTCAAGCGGCAGGCCTGCGCGGAACGCGATCGCCATGCCGTCACCGGTGAGGGTGTGAGCGTTCGAGGTGGTCTTGAAGATCTTGCCTGCACCGCCGGTTGCGAAGACAACCGACTTAGCCTGGAAGACCTCGATCTCACCAGTTGCCAGATCGTAGGTCACCACACCTGCAACGCGCTTCTGCTTGTAGGCGGTGCCGTCCTCACGGGTTGCGTCCTCTTCGGTCAGCAACAGGTCAAGAACATATACCTCGTTGAAGAACTCGACGTTGTGCTTAACGCAGTTTTGGTAGAGGGTCTGCAGAATCATGTGACCCGTGCGGTCAGCGGCGTAGCATGCACGGCGGACCGGGGCCTTGCCGTGGTCGCGGGTGTGGCCACCGAAGCGACGCTGGTCAATCTTGCCCTCTGGGGTGCGGTTGAACGGGAGACCCATCTGCTCAAGGTCGATCACCGCGTCAATGGCCTCTTTAGCCATGATCTCTGCGGCATCCTGGTCAACCAGGTAGTCGCCACCCTTAATGGTGTCGAACGTGTGCCATTCCCAGTTGTCCTCTTCAACGTTGGCCAACGCTGCACACATACCGCCCTGAGCGGCACCGGTGTGAGAACGGGTTGGGTAGAGCTTAGTCAAGACCGCGGTGTGTGCACGCTGACCAGCCTCGATGGCTGCGCGCATGCCGGCGCCGCCGGCACCGACGATCACGACGTCGTACTGATGTACCTGCATTCGTGTTTTCCTTTTCGAAACGTCAGGGGGCTACTCAGGCGCCGCACACGGCGAGAGTCGAGCCAGGGATGCATGGATCAAAGGTGAAGATGACCAAGGTGCCGAGGATCACCGTGAAGATCGAGGCGATGTAGAGGATCGTCTTGAGCCAGAAACGGGTGCGATCCTTCTCAGCGTAGTCATTGATGATGGTGCGAACACCGTTGGTGCCATGCAACATTGCCAGCCACAGCATCGTCAGGTCCCAGAACTGCCACAGCGGGTTAGCCCACTTACCGGCAACGAAACCGAAATCGATAGCGGCTACACCGTCGCCCACCAGCAGGTTGGTGATGAGGTGGCCGAAGATCAGTACGATCAGGACCACGCCCGAGAAGCGCATGAACAGCCACGCCATCATCTCGAAGTTGTTGCGAGACTTACGTGACCGGTTGTACTTCGGGTCAATTCGTGGGGAACGGGGAGCTTCAATCTGTGCAGTAGCCATGATTAGTTACCCCCAAAGAAGTGGCTGAACACGAGGGCCAAGTGACGTGCAGCGAATGCGGCGACGGTCACGACCCACAGGACGATGACGCCCCAGAAGAGGCCGCGCTGGATCTTGGTGCCCTGCTTCAGGAAGTCAACCAAGATCAAGCGGACACCGTTGAAGGCGTGGAACACGATCGCGGCGACTAGCGCGAGCTCACCGAGAGCCATGATCGGGTTCTTGTACGCGCCAATCACGGCGTCGTATGCGCCTGGGTCAATGCGAACCAGGGCGGTGTCCAGAACGTGGACGAGCAAAAAGAAGAAAATAACGACACCGGTAACGCGGTGTCCCACCCATGACCACATGCCTTCACGGCCGCGATACAGGGTGCCAGAAGATGTCTTCGACACTGATCTACCTCCAAGACCACCGGGCGTATGTGCCACTTTGGGCACAATTTCGGGTGCGCGCCGATGTCAGCGTTCCTATCTAGACTAATGCACTTTGAGTTTGCGTGCCGAGTGCTTGGCCGCCAGTGTGATCTGCGACCCTTAAATATGTCGGTTGCTTCATGGGCGCATGTCATCTGGGTGAAATATACACGCCAAAGCTTTCCTAATACTTTGGTCTACTTCGACTCATCCTTCGGTAGGACGCCGGTCACATCATCTCGGGTAGTGTGATGCAAATGATGAAGAATAAAGGGTTTTCGGGCGATGTCATGGAACGCTTTTACGGCGTCATCCCTGCAGGCGGGACGGGCACTAGGCTTTGGCCGCTCTCTCGTGCAGCAGCCCCTAAGTTCCTGCATGACCTCACAGGCTCCGGAACAACGCTGATCCGCTCGACGTACGAGCGTCTCTTGCCTTTGATGAATGACCGTGTCCTGGTCGTCACAGGCCGCGCACATGGAGACGCGGTGCGCCGGCAGATCACTGAGCTTAAAGAGCATGACCTCGTGTTGGAGCCTGAACCGAAGGATTCGGCTGCCGCGATCGGTTTGGCGGCAGCGATCCTCAATAAGTGCGACCCGGACATCATCATGGGATCGTTCGCGGCCGATCAGGTGATCACTCCGGAAGAACAGTTCCGTGAGGCAGTCACTGAAGCGGTGCATATCGCCGCGACCGGCAAGATCGTCACGATCGGCATTACACCTACCTACGCTGCAACCGGTTTCGGTTATATCCGCACCGGCGGCAAGCTCGATATCCCTGGTGCACCGAGCGGCCGGAAAGTCATCGAATTCGTTGAGAAGCCAGGCGGGGCCGCAGCACAGCGCTACCTGGCCAGCGGTAGCTACCTCTGGAACGCCGGAATGTTCGTAGCCCCGGTGGGGCTCATGCTCCAGCACCTACGGGAAAACGAGCCAGCGCTTGCCGCAGGGCTTGAAGAGATCGCTGACGCGTGGGGAACTGAGCGTCAAGAGCGGGTCCTCAACGAGGTGTGGCCGGGCCTACCTAAAACCGCGATCGACTACGCGGTCGCCGAGCCTGCCGCGCTAGCCGGTGATGTTGCGGTGGTCCCAGGCGAATTCACGTGGGACGACGTCGGCGACTTCGCCGCCCTGGGCCGGCTCAACCCTGCCGAGGATGACACACGCGTGAAAGTCCTGGGCCACGGAAGCCGCGTCTACGTCGATGACTCCTCCGGCATCGTGGTTTCTGATACGAACCGCGTGATCGCGTTGATCGGCGTTGAAGACGTTGTCGTGGTCGATACTCCGGACGCGCTTCTGGTGACCACAAAGTCCCATGCACAGCAGGTTAAGGATGCAGTTAACGCGTTGAAAGCTCACGGTCAAACGGACGTACTCTGAATCTAGAGGCACCTACTCTGATTGAGAGACAAAGAGGAGAGATACGCCGTGACATCTCAAAGGCCCGCCCCTGATACCGCTGAGCACATCGAGGACCTGTTCGATACCCTCGTCGCATTCCGCCGTGAAGTCCACGCTGACCCGGAGCTCTCTTTCGAAGAATTCCGTACCACAGACCGGATCGTAGAAGCGCTTGAAAAAGCCGGGCTGGAGCCGGTCCGCCTCCAAGACACCGGCGCCTACGTCGATATCGGGGAGGGGCCTTTCGCGATCGGTTTACGCGCCGACATCGACGCGCTACCCGTCACGGAAGTGACAGGCCTGGAGTTTGCATCCCAGAACAAGGGCGTGGCACACGCGTGCGGCCACGACGTCCACACCACGGTGATGCTCGGCGTTGCGCTGGTTCTGCACCGCCTGAACACCGAAGGCAGACTCAACGCCCGGGTTCGGGTGATCTTCCAGCCTGCTGAAGAGAAAATGCCAGGCGGGGCTAAGAAGGTCATCAAGCAAGGCGTAATCGATCCGTTGCCGCGGCTTGCGGCCCTGCATTGCGAACCCCGTATCCTCGCCGGCCGCGTCGGCACCCGCATCGGCGCGATCACCTCGGCATCTGACACGATCCGTATCCGCCTGCACGGGCGCGGCGGTCACACCTCCCGCCCGCACCTGACCGAAGACCTCATATACGCGATGGCGCAGATCGCACTCGGCGTTCCGGCGGTCCTGAGCCGCCGCATCGACGTCCGCTCGGCCGTATCGGTTGTGTGGGGTCAGATCAACGCAGGTAACGCGCCGAACGCGATCCCGGCGTTCGGGACCCTATCCGGCACGATGCGTTGCCTCGACGCTTCAGCTTGGGACCAGGCAGGAGAGCTGCTGGATCAGGTCATCAAGCAGGTTGCAGCCCCGTACAACGTCGAGGTCGAGCTCGAACACATCCGCGGAGTCCCGCCGGTTGTCAACGCGGAAACCGAAACCGCGCTCATCGAGGAAGCCGCGCGCCAAGAGATCGGCGGCGAGGCCATCGAACTCATGCCGCAATCGATGGGTGGCGAAGACTTCGCGTGGATGACGATGCGGAAGCCAGGCGTACTGATGCGTCTGGGTACACGCAGGCCAGGCGGGCCAGTGTATGACCTCCATCAGGGCGACTATGACCCGGATGAATCCGCGATCAAGACCGGTGTTGCCGTCATGACGCGCGCCGCGCTACTCGCGGCAGAGGAAGCCGCACACAAACAGTAAACACACTGAAAAGGGAAGAGCATGACGAGATGAGCCTCACCGGTCTAGTCATCGCCACAAAACTCGGCGAGACCATGGACATGATCAACGACTGGATTCTGCACGCCGCCACCGCATGGTGGGTGTTGCCCGTGGTTTTCATCATGTCTGTGATCGACGGGTTCTTCCCAGTGGTGCCTTCAGAGTCTTTGCTCGTTGGCTTGTCCTCGGTGTGGGCCTCTCAAGGGTTCTTGCCCGTCATGGTGCTCGCGTTAGTGGGTGCAATGGGTGCGTTCATCGGCGATCAGATCGCGTACTCGTTAGGCCGAGCCGTGGGCCGGCAAGGGTTCAAGTGGATGCGTAGGCCCGCGGTCGCGAAAATGCTCGTGACCGCAGAGAAACAGCTCGAAAAACGCGGTGGCGTGCTCATCTTCACGGCCCGTTACGTGCCGATCGGTCGCGTTGCCGTGAACTTCACCGCCGGGGCAACCGGGTATTCACGTAAAACGTTCATGCTGTTTGACGCGATCGGTTGCCTCATGTGGGGCGCATACTCCGTGCTGATCGGGACTGTGGCCGGCCAGTGGATGGAATCGAACCGCCTGCTCGGGATCATCATCTCCATCTGCATCGCGATGGTGCTCGGGTGGATCTTGGACCGCATCGTACACCGCGTGATCTGGCGCGTGAACCCTGAGTGGGAAGAAACCGAGCCGAAACCGAAAATCCCGCGCCGCGAAGTCCACATGGACCCAACCGAGCAGACGGACCCAACCCAGCAACAGGCCGAGCCGCGCGAACCGAAGCAAGCAGAGTCGCGTGAGCAGAAGCAAGCAGAGCGCAATCCGAAAGATCCAGATGAATCCTGATGATGAGAAGGTGACGGCCGCGCTTGAACGTGCCCGCGGCATCGTGCGTTTGCTGCGTAGCGAGTGCGGGTGGACGTCCGCGCTGACACCACAAAAACTGACTCCGTTCCTGATTGAAGAGGCACACGAAGTGCACGATGCGGTGGCTAGCGGGGCCCCGGATGCTGACTTGGTGTCCGAGCTGGGGGATGTACTGTTCCAAATCCTGCTCCACGCGGAGCTGGGCAGGGAGCGCGGCGCGTTTGATCTTGATGACATCGCTGATGCGCTCAGTGAGAAGCTGCTGCGCCGCAACACTCACCTGTTCAACGCGGACGGTTCGATGCGCTCGGATCCGCAACGTAGCGTGGAAGCCGCGGAAGCCGCGTGGGCGGAAGCGAAACGGAAAGAGAAATCGGCCCGAAGCTAACGGGCGGATACCATAGGAAGCGACGAGCGGCGCCATCACAAAGCCACGCGCCGTTGAATCATCAAAAGGAGCACAAACCAATGCCTCTGATTGACGCCGTTCACGCGCGCCAGGTCATCGATTCCCGCGGTAACCCAACTGTTGAAGCTGAAGTTCTTCTCACGGACGGCTCGCTGGGCCGTGCGATTGTGCCCTCCGGCGCATCCACCGGTGAGTTTGAAGCGGTAGAGCTCCGCGACGGCGACAAGAGCCGCTACCTCGGCAAGGGCGTCACCAAGGCCGTGGATAACGTCATCGACGTCATCGGTCCAGAACTGCAGGGCCTCGTTGCAACCGATCAGCGCGACATCGACCAGATCATGCTCGACCTGGACGGAACCAACAACAAGTCCAAGCTCGGCGCTAACGCACTGCTCGGTGTATCGCTCGCGGCAGCACACGCCGCTTCCGAGTCCTCGAACCTCCCGCTGTATAAGTACCTCGGCGGCCCGAACGCACACGTTCTGCCGGTCCCGATGATGAACATCCTCAACGGCGGCTCCCACGCTGACTCCGACGTCGATATTCAGGAGTTCATGATCGCTCCGATCTCTGCCCCAACCTTCTCTGAAGCGTTGCGTATGGGCGTAGAGGTGTACCACTCGCTCAAGGCTGTTCTGAACGAAAAGGGCCTCTCGACCGGCCTCGGCGATGAGGGCGGCTTCGCCCCGAACCTGCCAAGCAACCGCACCGCGCTCGATCTGATTGTCACCGCGATCGAGAAAGCCGGCTACACGCCAGGTGCTGACGTAGCGCTTGCACTCGACGTGGCTTCATCTGAGTTCTACAAGGACGGCGTCTACGTCTTCGAGGGTGAAAACCGCACCGCGGAGCAGATGGCCGACTACTATGCCGAACTCGTTGAGGCGTACCCGCTCGTCTCCATCGAAGACCCGCTGTATGAAGACGACTGGGCAGGCTGGAAGAACCTGACCGAACGCCTGGGTGATAAGGTCCAGCTGGTCGGGGACGACCTGTTCGTGACCAACCCAGAACGCCTCGAACGCGGCATCAAAGACGACACCGCGAACGCGCTGCTCGTGAAGGTCAACCAGATCGGTACCCTCACCGAAACCCTGGACGCGATCACGATGGCGCAGCGTGCAGGTTATGCATGCATGATCTCCCACCGCTCAGGCGAGACCGAGGATGTCACGATCGCCGACCTCGCGGTCGCAACCAACGCAGGCCAGATCAAGACCGGCGCCCCGGCCCGCTCCGACCGCGTCGCTAAGTACAACCACCTGCTACGCATCGAAGAAGAACTCGGCGAAGCCGCATCATACGCCGGCGCATCCGCGTTCCCACGTTTCAAGGCCTGATGCACGGCGAGGTTAGCCCGCAGGCCCGCCTCAGCTGAGTAGGATAGGAAACCACCGAAGCCTCACGCTTCGGTGGTTTCCTGCTTTCTCACCCCAGCTGGGTTGGCCCAGGAATGAAGGTGGGGGGGAGCCTCGCCTGGGAGCAGGCAAAGACTGGATGGATTGAGCGCCGAGAGGATGTGTCAATGAGCCCGCGACGCCCACGCGTTCCGCATGCGCACAGTGCACAGCAGGCGCGTAAATCTGAGGAAGCCCTGCGCCGTGCGCAACAGCGAGACCAAGAACTCCAGCAAGAGCGCGAGCGCCAGCTGAGGCAAGAGCGCGAACGTGAACGTGCCGAGGGTCAGCCACAGGGCCCTGCATCGCTTGCACAGGACACGTTTTCAGCCACCGCTAAAGGTGGCGACAAAGGCCAGCAGCGGGTTGAAGCCCAAGCAGGAAACAGCGCTAGCCAGCGTCGTTTAGCGAAGAAGCAACGCCGCTTAGAGAAAACCGAACGCCGCCGTGCACAACGCGAGCACGCACAGAAACTCGCGGAAGCCCGAGCCCAAGACACCGAAGAACGAAAAGCGCGATTCCACGCCCGCCAACAGCAAGCCAGACAGGAACCATCCCCGCAGGGCCAATCTCAGCAGAGTCAATCTCAACAGGGCCAAGCAAAGCAAGGGCAGGCTAAGCAAGAGCGCGGGTCACTGGCTGAGCCCCCGACGAAACCCGGCCGCGGTCTCCGAGCGGCAGCGATTCGACGCCGCAAAGCCCGCATCAACGATCGCCTCACGGAACGCGCAGCACTTCAAGGCGCGATCCGATCGACGGGTAAGCGCACCCCAGCCGAGAAGAACAAGCCAGCCCCGCAACAACCCGTTCCGGCTAAAAGCTTGTCGATGCGCGTCATCGTGCTCACCATCGTCATCGCGATCTCGGTGGTGACAGTGTTCCCAGCGCTCACAACCCTGGGCCAGCAGACCGCCGAACTCAACAAAGCCCGCGCGGACATCGCGAAGGCAAAGTCGGAACAAGAACGGCTCACCCGTGAGCTTAAACGCTGGGATGACCCGGAATACATTAGGCAACAGTCTCGCAACCGGCTCAATGTGTATGCGCCGGGGGAAAAGCTCTACGTCCCGGTGGGTAAGCCTGCTAAAAAGAAGCTCGCCTCAACCAACCACCCGAGCGGCTACCGCCAAGGGCTGCCGTGGGTCGAAGGGCTGTGGGATTCCACCGTGTCGCTAGGCGTCAACCCGACCACGCGCTTCCAGGACTCAGAGGAAAACGCTCAAGAGCCCGAAGGTGAAAAAGACTGAGTAGAAGTTGATCGGTGCAGGTATCGATAGGGCGGCACCGAGTGAGGAGAAGACATGACGACCCTCGCAGCAGAGGCGCTCAATAGCGAAGAGCGGGTCCCCACCGAGAAGGACGTTGACACCGTTTCGCGTCAGCTTGGCCGGCCCGCTCGTGACATCGTGGAGATCGGCGCTCGCTGCGTGTGCGGTAATCCTCTCGTGGCAACCACCGCGCCTCGTCTCAGCTCCGGTATCCCGTTCCCCACGACCTACTATTTGACGCATCCGGTCGCGACCTCGGCGTGCTCACGTGTTGAGGCTGAAGGCCTCATGGTCACGATGAACGAACAACTTTCTAAAGACCCTGAGCTCGCGAAAGCCTACGCAGCAGCGCACGAACACTATCTTGCGGTGCGGGATGCGATCGGTAAGCGCTCCGGCGTGGGTGAGGTCCCTGAGATAGCGGGAGTATCCGCGGGCGGGATGCCGGACCGCGTCAAATGTATCCACGTGTTGGTGGGGCATTCGCTGGCGGCTGGCCCGGGAACCAATCCGCTCGGCGACCAAGCTCTCGAAGCGATCGCTCAGTGGTGGCGCCCCGATGTCTGTTCGTGCCAAGGCGCGTGGGACACCGAAGGTCCCGCACCATCGAAAGACAAGTCCCGCCACGTGCGCACCCAAGCGGGTGACCCGGAGAAGAAGCGACTTGAACGAGCCGCCAAACGCGCGGCAGACGAGGCTAGCGACAACAGCAAGGCCGGCAGCAGCGCGGCCGATGGCACGAACCAGGCGGAAGGTAACTAGATGCGTGCTGCCGTCATCGACTGTGGAACGAACTCCGTCCGACTCCTGATTGCTGATATGACGGTCACTGACGGCGAGATCGAACTCACCGACTGTGTACGCACGATGGAGGTTGTGCGGCTCGGGGAGGGCGTGGACTCTCACGGCCGGGTCTCGGCAGAGGCCCTAGGCAGGCTTGCGAAAGCCCTCGATGGTTTCGCGGCCACGATCAAACGGTTCCAGCCGGAGCAGACCACGTTCGTGGCTACCTCAGCTACCCGGGATGCCGCCAACGCTGAGGAGGTGCACGATGTGGTGCGCCATCATCTCGGGGTCGAGCCGCGCGTCATCACGGGCGAGGAGGAGGCTCGCTTCTCGTTCACGGGCGCGGTCTCTGCGGTCGATGTGGCTCCGGTTGAGAATGTTTTGGTCCTGGACCTTGGGGGAGGGTCCACCGAGTTCGTGACCGGGCGCGGCGGCGAGGTGACTGCTGAAGTATCAACGCAGATGGGTGCGGTCCGTTACGCCGAGCGTTTCATGCATTCTGATCCGCCATCAGAGGAACAGAAAGAAGAACTCGCTCAGGCCGTCGGGGAGGTCCTGGCGGGGATCTCAGACACGATTGATTTCAGCTCGGTTGACAGGCTCGTGGGTGTCGCCGGTACCGTGACCACGGTGCTCGCTCACGCGCTCGACCTGCCTTCGTATGTCCCAGAACGCATCACCGGCGCCGCGATCCCCGTCCCGTTGGCGATCGCAGTGTGTGGCGAACTCGCATCGTTCTCTAAGAAGCGGCTCGCTGACCTGCCGTACATGCACCCTGGCCGGGTCGACATCATGACCGGTGGCGCGATGATCCTCAAAACGATCCTTGAAACCATCCAGGAACGCACCGGCGGGCGCGTCAAAGAGCTCGCGGCGAGTGAAAACGACATTCTTGACGGCGTTGCGATCGATCTCATGCGCCGCTGAGTGCCGCGTGAAGTTTGACAATCGCAGATCAGGCATAGAATGGAACTATGCCTAGCTCACAGCAACTGTCCCAACGCCCACGTACTCTTGTTGTTGGGGGTGGATACCTCGGTCTTTACGTTGCTAAGAACCTGCAGAAGAAGGTTCGTGCACTTGGCGGCGTCGTCACCGTTGTCGATCCGCTTCCATACATGACCTATCAGCCGTTCCTCCCGGAAGTTATGGGTGGATCGATCGAGCCACGCCACATCACGGTGCCTCACGCACGTTGGCTTCGTCACAGCGAGCTCGTGCGCGGCTCGGTAGTCCGCATCGACCATCAGGCGAAGGAAGCACTCGTCAAGGATGACAACGGTGAAGAGTTCACCATCCCTTACCAGGATGTAGTCCTCGCCGCTGGTGCGATCACCAAGACGTTCCCGATCCCGGGCCTTGCTGATGCCGGCATCGGGGTGAAGCGTGTGGAGGAAGCGATCTATTTGCGCGACCACGTGCAGGAACGCATCCAGTTCGCTGACAATACCGATGACCCGGTGGCGCGTAAGCGTGCGCTGCGTGTTGTTGTTGTGGGTGGTGGCTTCAACGGTGTTGAAACCATCTCCGAATTGCACGATGCGGCGGTTCTTGCCGCTAAGCGTTGCAACAACATCACACCGGCAGACCTTGACTTCCAGCTCGTTGAAGCGATGGGCAAGATCATGCCTGAGGTCCAGGAGGACTCCGCTAAGTGGGTTGTTGAGCACCTTCGCGACCGCGGTATCACCGTGCGCCTGAACACATCGCTCTCTGATGCGACCGACCGCCACCTCAAGCTCGTCTCGATGCCAGGTGGGGACCCAGTCGATGAGTTCGACGTCGACACCCTGATCTGGACCGCGGGCGTTCAAGCCAACCCGATGATCCGCGAAACCGACCTCAACGTTGAGCAGCGCGGCCGCCTGACCGTCGATGCAACGCTGCGTTGCGTTGATGCTGACGGCAACGTCATCGAAGGCGCATGGGGCGCAGGCGACATCGCGGCAGTCCCGGACCTCTCCGGTGGCGGCCTCCCAGACGGCACGTGCGTTCCGAACGCTCAGCACGCCGTCCGCCAGGCTCCTGTCCTGGCAAGCAACCTGCTGGCTGAACGCTACGGCCAGGGTGAGATTAAGGAATACAAGCACACCAACCTCGGTGCTGTTGCCGGCCTCGGCTACGGCAAGGGTGTCGCTAAGATCATCAAGTTCCCGATGCACGGCTTCCTCGCTTGGGCTGCTCACCGCGGCTACCACGGCATGGCGATGCCAACCATCGAACGTAAAATCCGCGTGTTCAGCGGCTGGATCAACCAGCTCATCGCTGGCCGCGACGTGTGGGGTCTGCGTAACGTGAACCGTCCGTTCGACGAGTTCCGTAAAGCAGCTTCCCCTAAGAAGAAAGCTGATGCTTCTAAGTAATTCTCATAGCGAGGCATAAGCCTCGCGCGTGCTCAGCGTCTAGCATGGCGCTGAGCACGCAAGCCCCCATAGCCCAATGGCAGAGGCAGAGGACTTAAAATCCTTTCAGTCTGGGTTCGAGTCCCAGTGGGGGCACGTGCCAGCTGTTGAACTGATTCAGCCGATCGCGGTCTTGAAAGACCCGGAGGCTTTAGCGACCCACGAAGATACGTGTCTTGCCGCGGCGCTCGCTTCCATCACAGCGTGGCTTGCTTTCCCGGATGACCCGATGTGGGGCCCGTGGCTTCACGGGCCCGACGGCCGGGGCGGCGGTCAAGGCAAAAGCGTGCGACGGGGCAAACCGAAAGACTTCCGTGCGCTTGAGAACGCCGGAGCGGTCATGGTGAGCGTCGGGACTGCTCAAGCGGCCGCGCTGGCCCCTACTGAATATCCGCTGACCGGCCGCATGAAGCAGCTGCAGGTTTCTGGAACCGAATTCGAACACGCCGGCGAGCCAACCGTTTACGGTGAGATGAATTCGCCGAAAATTCTGCACATCGGTATCGATACCGTATTGGGGATGTCCACGGGTAAAGCGGCCGCTCAGTCCGCCCACGCAGGGCTGACATGGGCGATGCAGTTGAGCCATGACGAGCTTGAAGACTGGATTGAACACGGTTTCCCATCCACGCTCATCCCGCTTGATCGCGATGGTTGGCGCACCACGGCAACGAACACGACAGTGGTGATCCGCGATGCCGGGCACACCGAGATCACACCGGGTTCGGTGACCGCGGTCGCCTGGTGAGCGAATGCGTACAGGACAGACGACCCTGTAAGATGGTTCACAGTTCCTTGGACGCGTGAAACGTCGCCAGGTGATCTGTGCGTGTTCGCGCCGCCCTAAGAAAAAAGAGGTAGAAAATTAATGGCTTTCCGCAGTAGCAACCCGGTTTTCAAAGAAGGAAACTTCCGCGAGAAGATGCGCAACGGTGAAGGCGCCGAAGCGATCCACGCGCCGTCAGCTGCAGATCTTGACCGTATGTATGGTGCGCCCTCGGCACAGCCGGGCCAGCAGCCTCCGCAGCCACCGCACGGTTATCAGGCCCCGCAGGGTAACCAGCCGCCGCAACCGCCAATGGGTTACCAGCCTCAACAGGGCTATCAGCAGCCTGACTACGCGGCTGGCGATCTAAGCGTCCAGCATGGTCAGGGTGGCCAGGGCGAGCGCATGGTCATGGGCGATGTGCTCAACAAGATGACCATCTTGCTCGGCCTGATCGTTGCTTCCGGCGCGGTTGCTTGGTTCATCGTGATGGGTACCGTCCGTGGCGCTATGAGCGGGGCGGGCGTAGGCGCACTCGGTGGCGCAATCATCCCTATGGTGGTTATCGCAGCGATCGGTGCTTTCGTGATCGCGATGATCAACCAGTTCAAGCGCGTCACCTCGCCGGCCTTGTCTGTTATTTACGCGGTCCTTGAAGGTTTCGTGTTGGGTGCGATCTCCGCGATCGCTGAAGTCGCTTACCCAGGTATCGCTCTGCAGGCCGTTCTCGGCACGATCCTCGTGTTCGCTGTCACCTTGGGCCTGTACCGCTCGGGTAAGTACCGCACCTCGCCACGCATGACCCGCATCGTGATGGTTGCGGCGATGGCTTACCTCGCGTTCTCCCTGGTCAACCTCGGTGTTGTTGTTTTCGCTGGCACCTCGATGCGTACCGGCGTGTTCGGTATGCTGATCGGCCTGTTCGCGGTGCTGCTCGCTACCTACTTCTTGGTCATGGACTTCGAGTTCATCCAGGGCGCGATCGAGCAGGGCGCACCGAAGCACGTTGCATGGACCGCGGCGTTCGGTCTGACGGTCACGCTCGTGTGGATCTACATCGAGGTCCTGCGTCTGCTGATGATCATCCGCGAAATGGTGGACCGCTAAACGCAGGACACCACAGCTGGGCACGCTCAGCGCATAAACCTCAAGCCACGGTATGCCAAAACATTTGTTTTGGCATACCGTGTTTTTATGCCCAGATCATCACCGAACCGTCTCCGCAAGGCGGGGGCGAGGTTTTCAGAAAAGCTCCGTAGCGTCCGCAACTCTATAGAGCAGCGCCGCGCGGAACTTAAAGCGGAGCAGGAACAGCCAGAGCGAGAGCCTGAACAGCCAGATGTAGCGGTGCCTAGCGATATCCCGCAACCGCTCAAGGTCACCGCGGGGTATGCGTGGCGCATCGGCGTCATTATTGTGGTGACGGTCATGATTCTGTGGGGCCTCAGCCGTGTAGCGGTGGTTCTGATCCCGGTGATGATCGCCGCACTACTGGCCGGCCTGTTGAGCCCTTTGAAGAAGCTGCTTGTGAAACTGCGGTTTCCAAACGGGCTGGCGACCTTCGGAGCGCTACTGATCTTCGCGGGCCTGCTCACTGGAGTTGTGTGGCTCGTGGTCGCGACCATGGCGCAAGGCGCTGAAAGGTTGTGGGCCGAGGCGATCGACGGCATCAACTCGATCCGCACTTGGTTGGCGACGGGCCCACTCAAGATCACGGATACACAAATCACGGACTGGGCCCAGGAGATGCTGCAGCGCCTGCAAGCGAATTCGCAGGATGTACTCAAGCAGGCCGCATCAGTGGGCACCACCGTGACCCATTTCCTCACGGGCCTCCTATTGACGATCTTCGCGCTGATCTTCTTCCTGCTGGATGGTCCGAAGATCTGGAAGTGGGTTGTCGGTCTTTTCCCTCGCCACACCCGTGCTGCCGCTGATGGGGCTGGCCGCTGTGGCTGGGCGTCACTGATTTCTTATATCCGCGTCCAGGTTGTGGTCGCGTTGATCGACGGTTTCGGCATCGGGCTGGGCGCCTACATCCTCAACGTTCCGTTGGCACCACAGCTGGGTGTGCTGGTGTTCCTGGGTGCGTTCATCCCGATCGTCGGTGCGTTCCTGACCGGCGCTGTCGCCGTGCTGATCGCGCTTGTAGCCCAAGGCTGGGTCGTCGCGCTGATCATGCTCGGTGTCGTGCTGCTGGTGCAACAGGTTGAATCCCATGTGTTGCAGCCGCTGATCATGGGCCGCGCAGTGAGCCTTCACCCGCTCGCTGTGGTGTTGGTGGTTGCGTGCGGCACGTTCCTGTGGGGCATCGCTGGAGCGCTGTTCTCGGTTCCTCTGGTGGCCATCATCAATAGCGTCGGCAAGTATCTCGCCGCGAAGGAATGGGAGCGAGACCCCGCGGTTGCCCACCACCGTAAAAATTCCAGGCAGAGTGACGTAAAAGCGAGCCACGAGCCAACAGATACATATGATGAACAAGAGCCCCGTCTCACCCCGCGCCCAGCTGATACCGCAGCCGAGCGGGACGGTGACGAGCAACAAAAACCATAGCTGCGCGGCAAAACTCAAAGCGCAGTGACCGCTGGAAACCTCAGCAACCAGGAGAAACTAAAGTAGTGACGAGAAACAGAGTAGTGACAGAGCAGGCACGTCAAGACGAATCGTCCACTCCTACAGAACCCACTCCCACCGAAGCGGCACCGACGATTCCTCGCGAAGACCCCACACGTAATCTTCCGGTGACGCTTGCTGATATTCGCCGTGCGGCTGAGGTGCTCGATGGCGTGGTTGAGAAAACTGGCCTGCATCACTCGCGTGCGTTGGAACTTCACACGAAGGCACCCGTGTGGCTCAAAGCCGAGAACCTGCAGCGTTCCGGGTCCTTCAAGGTCCGCGGCGCCTATGTGCGCATGAAGAACCTCACGGAATCCGAACGTGCCCGCGGCGTTGTGGCCGCATCGGCCGGTAACCACGCCCAAGGTGTAGCCCAGGCCGCATCCCGGCTCGGGATCAAAGCACGGATCTACATGCCGTTGGGCGTGGCACTACCTAAGCTCACCGCGACCCGCGATCACGGCGCCGAGGTCGTATTGCACGGCGACACTGTCGATGAAGCGCTCGCCGCAGCCGAAGAGTACGCGAAGGAAAGCGGCGCGGTGTTTGTGCACCCGTTCGACCACCCGGACATCATCGCGGGGCAGGGGACCATCGGTTTGGAGATCCTGGAGCAGTATCCAGAGGTCGAGACCGTGATCATGGGAGTCGGCGGCGGCGGCTTGCTCGCCGGGGTCGCGACCGCGATCAAGGGTCGGGCAGCTGAACTGGGTCGGGATATCAAGGTCATCGGTGTCCAAGCTGAGGATGCGGCGGCCTATCCGCCGTCGCTAGCCGCGGACGCGTTGGTTCCGCTCACGAAGGTCCGTACGATCGCCGATGGCATCGCGGTGGGCCGCCCCGGCCAGATGCCGTTTGAGATCATTCGTGAGCTCGTTGACGATGTCGTGACGGTCTCTGAGGACGCGCTGGCTCGCGCGCTCGTGTTCTTGCTGGAGCGATCCAAGCTCGTGGTTGAACCGGCCGGTGCCGTGGGGGTTGCGGCCCTGCTGGAGCACACGCTTGTCGATTCCGGAATTGAGCCTTCCAAGACGGTCGCGGTCCTCTCCGGAGGCAACATCGACCCGCTCCTCATGCTGAAAGTGATCCAGCGCGGTCTGGCTGCCGCTGGCCGTTACCTCACCATCAAGATGATGCTTCAGGACCGCGCGGGTGAGCTCGCAACCATATCCCGCATCATCGCCGAATGCGGCGCCAACGTGACCCGCGTGGACCACACCCGCATCGGCGGGGCGCTGTCGATGGGCGACGTCGCGATCACCATCGACATGGAAACCAACGGCCACGAACACTCCAACGAAGTGCTCGATGCGCTACGCGAGCACGGCTACGACCCACAAGTCATGCAGTAGTAGGCCCACAGCAGCCAAGCGGGCTGCCACCAGGGGCAGCCGATACGTGATGGGACAGCGTGAGGGGCGGTTCAGAGATCTGAACCGCCCCTCACGCATCAAGCTCGTTGAACTTAAACGGTGTTTAGCCTTCGAACGGGTGAGCCTCTACGATTTCGACCGGGATCTCCTTGCCGTTCGGGGCGGTGTAGCTCAGTTTCTCGCCGACCTTGCGGCCGTCGATCGCTTGCCCGAGTGCGGAATGATCCGAATACACGTCAAGATCGGTGCCGTCAGCGAGCTCGCGGTTACCGAACAGGAAGCGGGTCTCCATACCCGCGATGTTGGCGACAACCACCATGCCTGGCTCGACCACGCCGTCGTCTTGAGGGGTTTCACCCACCTGGGCGTTCTCAAGCAGCTGCTTCAAGTACACGATGCGGCCCTCGTTCTTCGACTGCTCTTCACGCGCCGCGTGGTAGCCGCCGTTCTCCTTCAGGTCGCCCTCGTCACGAGCAGCTTCGATACGCTCAAGGATCTCAGCCCGGTACGGGCCGGAGAGGTGCTCCAATTCAGCGCTCAGACGATCGTAGGCCTTCTGTGTCAGCCACACTTCTTCATGCTGAGACGTCATGAACACTCCATTTCGTTGAACCGCGCCCCAACAGCGCGGTGGTTAATTGCAAAAGAAAATACCCACTGGTTACCTTGACCGGACTGAAGCAGCGTCAAGCTAATCCCAGCGGGCACACTCGTTATCGCACGAGTCTAACGCGCAAAAGCGAACAATGGGAGCCACAACAGGCTAAATCTATGGAAAATTTGTGGCCGCGCTACTGGGTTCCTGTGCGCCAGCATGCTTCGTGGCCGGCCGTTACAGGCGTGAACGTGGTGCGCATCGGAACGGTTTTCTGCACGATGTAGCGATTGCCGGAACGCTCGGAACTTTCATCCGCTTGGAAACGGACTTCCCTGTAGCCGACCACCGAATAATCCTGGCTCAACGCACGCAAGCCGCACGTCACATCGGCCCCAGGATCCATGGTCACCGCAACCGTGACCTCAACGTTGCGGTCACTGATCAGCTGATACGAGATGTCCTTGGCATCGAAACTGCTTTGGAACCGAAGCGTCACAAAAAGCAGGTAGCCGGAAAGAAGCAGAATCCCGACCACCGCAACAATCCACCAGCCGCGCGTTGACAAACTACGACGCGCAGAACCATAGCGGTTCGCTAGGCTTGGAGATTGGCGAGTATCCTCGCCACCGATTTTGAGATCACCTGAGGACATGATGCCCCCATTCTATCTGGGGCATCGAAGGGGGAATCGCACCACCATGGGACATTCGCCGCGTAGTGTGCCTGATTCGTCTGGCTTGCGTGTACTTTCCGTGCACGCCCACCCCGATGACGAAGCCAGCAAGGGCGCATCGATGGCCGCCGCGTACGCGCAGGCCGGGGCGGAAGTGCTTGTCGTGACCTGTACTGGCGGTGAGCGCGGAGACATCCTGGTAGAGGAGGTCCAAAGCATGCCGCGCGCGCACCGCGACCTCACTGGTTTGCGCCGCGAGGAGATGAAGGTTTCCGCGAAGGCGCTCAACATCAAGCATGTTTGGCTGGGCTTCGAGGATTCGGGCCTGCCGGAGGGGGACCCGCTGCCGCCGCTTCCAGAGAGCTGCTTCGCCTCGGTTCCGCTCTATGATGCTGCCGCGCCGCTGGTGCATCTGGTGCGTACGTTCAAACCGCACGTGCTCATCACGTATGACGAAAACGGCGGATACCCACACCCGGACCACATTCGTACCCACCAGATCTCCGTCGAAGCGTTCCGTGCCTCCCACCGCGAAGACGAATATCAGGGCCTCGGTGAGCCGTGGACCATCTCCAAGATGTACTACGACCGCGCGTTCTCACTTGAGCGCTTCAAAGCCCTGGACGAGGCGATGCGTCAACGCGACGGTGTCTCTCCGTTCGGTGAGCGCATTGAATTCTTGGAAAGACGCCAACGCGACAGCACCAACCCCGCTGCCCGGCACCGTGTGACAACGCACGTGCCCATCAGTGGCTTGGTGCACTTACGTGATGAGGCCCTCCTGGCCCACCGTTCCCAGGTTGAACCGGGCGGCTTCTTCTTCGCGGTCCCTCCGGAGCTCGTGGAAGAGGTGTACCCGTGGGACGACTACGTGCTCGCGGCCACTCGCGTGCACACCGAACTACCGGAGTTCGACCTGTTCGCTGGCCTTCACGATGGCGAAGGTGAGCGCATCGGTACGTTGCGTCCGGTGCCGGAAGCCTTCAAGCCAGAGCTTGCCAACGAGCGGCGGTAAAATAGATCAATGCACGGGGGACGCCGGATCCTCGGATGCGTTGCGTATGGAAGGTGAGCATGCTTTTCTCAGTACTGGCCTACGTCCCAGCGAATCTGGGCACTGACTCGGATGAGTACCGCGCTGTTGGGCCCGGCTTCCCGGGGTTTGTGGCTATCGCATGCTTGGCGATCGCCGTTATCCTCCTGATCGTGTCTATGGCCCGCCGCATCCGCCGCCTCGATTACCAGCCGCCGGTTGAGACCGCTCAGGCTGAGCTTGTTGAGCAAGGCCAAACTGATGAAGTTGAACGTGAAGCACGCCGCCGTCTTGCCGAAAAATACGGTGAGAACGCCGAGCCGGGGCGAAGCCCGCAAGCATGAGGCTACTGAAGATCTCGTGGCCGCCGCGTTTCCTCTATGGCCTGTATGAGCGGCGGCTAGCGCGCGAGCTGGAGCCTGCGAAACTTCCCAGGCACATCGGCGTGATGGTCGATGGGAATAGGCGCTGGGCTAAGCTCGCGGGTGCGCCGACGGCCTCGGGGCACCAAGCGGGCGCGGATAAGATCCTTGACTTCCTTGAATGGTGCCGTGAGATCGGCATCCGTACCGTGACTCTCTACATGCTCTCTACCGATAACCTCAACCGCGACTCGGCTGAGGTTGCCGCACTGCTACGGATTATCGACGAGACCTTGAGCCGGGTGGGGTCTGAAGGGTCGATGCGCGTGCATCCGGTCGGGGCGCTGGATGTGTTGCCTGCCGAGCTTGCCGAGAAGTTGTGTGCGCTGCGTGACAGCACCGCTGGCCGTGGGGGCCTGCACGTGAATGTTGCGGTGGGCTACGGTGGCCGCCGCGAGATTGTCGATGCGGTGCGCGCTTTACTTGAAGACGCCGATACCCGCGGTATGAGCGCCGGCGAGGTCGCGAAGGCACTCGATGCCGATATGATCGCCAAGCATCTCTACACCTCGGGCCAGCCTGACCCGGACCTGGTGATCCGGACATCAGGTGAACAGCGCCTCTCCGGTTTCTTGATGTGGCAGTCGGCCTATTCCGAGTTCTATTTTTGCGAAGCTTTGTGGCCGGATTTCCGGCGCGTGGACTTCCTGAGGGCGTTGCGTGACTTCCAGCGGCGGCAACGCCGCTTCGGCTGCTGAACCGCGCTCCGCACGGACCCCGGGGAGCAATCCGCGCGTTAGCCTGTCCACAACTGTGATGCGGGCTGAATCTGTCCACAATACCGGGCAGTCCGTAGCGAGTCTTTGCAGGGTGCGCATAGCCTTGAGAGCATGCGCACCCTGATTCTTTCCTACGCCGGCTCAGGTTCGGTATGGGGCCTCATCGTGGCCGCCGCGCTGATGTGCGCATGCCTTGCGTTCTTAGGCTTCGGGGTAGTTCTGGCGGTCATCGATGCCCGCACGCATCGGCTCCCGAATGTGTGGGTAGCCCGCCTGAGTGCAGCGTGCGCTTTCTTCCTCACGCTCGCCACGTTCGCCTCGATCGGGGCGGGAACGTTCCTGGGGCTCCGGTGGATCCTGGCCGCCGTGTGCGGGGCAGTGGTGTTCATCGCGCTTCGCTGGATGACTGCTCAAGGGCTTGGCTTAGGGGATGTGAAACTCGCGCCCGTGTTGTGTGCGATGTGTGCGGTAGTCAGCTGGGGCCACGTTGTGTTGGCGGGGGTGTTGATGTGCCTGATCGCAGGCGTGCACGCGCTCATCGTGATGATCGCGACCCGCAACCCGCGCGCCTTCATCGCGTTTGGCCCAGCCATGCTGTGCGGAACAGGGCTCGCGCTCGCGCTCTAGCGGCGGCCATCTCAGCGCGGTCCCTTTCTAAAAGGGACGTTCCTAACAGGGGCATTCCTAACAGGCCGCGTAAAACAGCCCCGCGGGCACCCACCGTTGTGGTGAGCGCCCGCGGGGCTGTCGAGTTCAAGTGCCGCAACCGTATCCGGTTGTGGCACTTGAAATGTGTCGAGTCGAAACTCGAGGGCGCTTAGTTGAAGCGGCCGGTCATCGTGGTGACGTCGAGTGCCTTGTCGAGGTCAGCCTCGGATACCTTGCCCTCGCCTTCGCCAACGAAACCGAGCGCAACGGTCGCTTCGCGCACCGTCATGCCTTCAGCAACGGCCTTCTTGGCGATCTTCGCGGCGTTTTCGTAGCCGATGTACTTGTTCAACGGGGTCACCACGGATGGGGAGGCCTCAGCCAGGAAGCGTGCACGCTCCTTGTTGACGGTGAGGTCGTTGATCATCTTGTCTACCATCACGCGGGCGGTGTTGGTGAGCAGGCGGATCGATTCGAGCAGGTTGGCAGCCATGACTGGGATGCCGACGTTGAGCTCGAACGCACCGTTGGTCGAGGACAGCGAGATGGTCGTGTCGTTACCGATGACCTGCGCGCACACCATGGAAGAGGCCTCGCAAATCACGGGGTTGACCTTGCCCGGCATGATGGAGGAGCCTGGCTGAAGGTCTGGGATGTGCAGCTCGCCCAGGCCGGTGTTCGGGCCGGAACCCATCCAGCGCAGATCGTTGTTGATCTTCAACAGCGAGTAGGCGATGTTGCGCAACTGACCCGAGGCCTCGACGAGGCCGTCTCGGTTAGCTTGTGCCTCGAAGTGGTTGCGGGCCTCGGTGATTGGAAGCCCGGTGTTTTCCGCGAGGTTAGCAATGACCTTCTCGGGGAAGCCCTCTGGGGTGTTGATGCCCGTGCCAACCGCGGTACCGCCCTGTGGGACCTCAGCTACGCGTGGCAGGGAAGACTCGATGCGTTCGATGCCGTAGGCGACCTGTGCTGCGTAGCCACCGAAGACCTGACCCATCGTGACCGGGGTTGCGTCCATGAGGTGGGTGCGGCCGGACTTGACGACGTCCTTCCACTCAACACGTTTCTTCTCAAGCGCCTCGGAGAGGTACTTCAACGCCGGGATGAGGTCGTTGATGAGCGCGCCAGTGACAGCGACGTGAACAGAAGTTGGGAACACATCGTTGGAGGACTGGGAAGCGTTGACGTGGTCGTTTGGGTGGACCTGGGTCTCGGAGCCGTTGGCCTTCAGCTCGCGGGTAGCCAACTCAGCGATGACCTCGTTGGTGTTCATGTTCGAAGACGTTCCGGAGCCGGTCTGGAACACGTCGATCGGGAACTGGTCATCGTGCTTACCGGCGATGATCTCGTCAGCTGCGTGGAGGATCGCGTCAGCGATCTCCTGCGAAATCACGCCGAGCTCGAGGTTCGCCAGAGCTGCCGCGCGCTTAACCTGTGCGAGAGCGTGGATATGCTGCGGCTCAAGGGTTTTACCGGAGATCGGGAAGTTCTCAACTGCACGCTGGGTCTGTGCTCGGTACAGAGCATCAATCGGTACGAGGACCTCGCCCATCGTGTCATGTTCAGTGCGGAATTTAGGTGTTTCAGCCATATCTCAAATCTTACCGCTCAGAGTCGACGAGCTTGACCGTGCCCGTATCGAGCGAGTACACGGCACCCACAATCTTCACCTTGCCGGACTTTTCGGCACGGTAGAGCACCTGGGAAAGCTCACGCAGAATTTTGACGGTGCGCCGGGTGTGGATTTCAACAGCGCCGCTCAGGCCCGGAGTGTTCGCGTCCTCGCGGGCCTGAACCACGGACGGGAGGATGCGCTCAACGAGCGAGGCGATGCTACCTGGGGGAGTGTCCCCTGAATCCAGCGTTGCCTTCGCGGCTTCGACCGCGCCACAGGAGGTGTGGCCGAGCACCAAAACCAACGGGACCTTGAGCACCTCGACCGCGAACTCGATCGAACCGATCACGGTCTCGCCCAAAGCGTGGCCAGCGGTACGGATCGCGAACAGGTCGCCGTAGCCCACATCGAAGGCGTACTCCATGGGCACCCGGGAATCCGAGCACCCTACGACCGCGGCGATCGGGTGTTGCTCTTTACGCAGAAGTTCGCGGCGGGATTTATCCGAATTAGGGCGAAGCGGGCGGTCTAAAGCGGCGCGCTCGGCACCCTGAAGCAGGGTCTCAAGGGCTTGGTCCGGGGTGAGAGTTGGGTTGGTTGCTGGCATGGTGTCCTCGTGGTGACAGGCCCCTCATGATGAAGAGCGGTTGTGGTGAAGGGCGATTCAAGCCCATGATAGGGCGGTAAGTGGGCGGAATCGACGAAGGGTGCGGCTATGGCGCAGCGGTTACGGGCCTGCCGCGGTTACGGGCCTGTTTAGGGCGCTGACTTCTGAATGTTCTGGGCGACCTCAGGCAGGTGTTCGGCCACGTCGTTTTTCATGGTGATGACGTAGGTGAAGCCGTTGATCTTTGCGACCCAGCTGGTTCTGGCGTTGTCTCCCTTGCCGCCGGTTGCACGTTCGGTCCACTCGGTGCCGTCGACGTTGTGCTTCTTGCCGGTCGGGACGGAGCCGTCGGTTGCCAGGGTGACCCAGGAGTCGTTGGCTTTATCCGTTTGCTTGACGGCGGCGAAGGCCTCATCGCGGATCACGACGCCGAGGTCCCAGAACGCTACACCGTCAGCGGTGCCTGGGTTCCAGCGGGCGTAGTTGACGTACCAGCCCTCTGGTAGATCTGGTGCGATCGCATCGAAATCGAGGGTTTCCTTGGTTTGTTTCGCGATTTCTTCGACGTTGACGCGGTCGTTGTATTCGTGCTGCCTGTTCGCCGGGTTGAGAAGGATGACGGGGATCACCACGAGGATCGTCAGGGCGGTGGAGATGATCATGCCCTTGATGGTCTGGTTGGCGCGTTTGGCCTGCTTCTCAGTCAGCGGCGCCTTGAAACCCGGCTCTCCGGGGAGGGGCGAACGCTCAGCGCTGGGGGTCTCAGTTGCTGGAGGCTCAGCGTTGTGTTTTGCGTCGTCAGATTTCTCAAGCACGGCTCCATTGTCCCCCATATTGGGCACTACACGAACTGGTTATGGAATTTCGTGTGAAGAATGGGTAGATTCCAATCAACGAAACGTGATGCAAGTCACATTTTGTTTGTCATCTACTTTCTCCTCGAGGTAAGGACCGCTCATGGAGCAGAAATCCTACGATGATCTCGCGGAGCGGAGTATCGCGGTTCGTGACTCCCAGGAGTTTCAGAACCTGAAACGTTCCTTCATGCGGTTCATCGCACCCATGTCAGTGATCTTCCTGGTCTGGTACGTCATCTACATCGTGCTTGCTAGCTACGCCCCGGGCTTCTTTGGGATCAAGGTTTTCGGACTCATCAACGTCGCCTTGCTGTTTGGTTTGGCGCAGGTGGCCACGACGTTCATCATCACAACCCTGTACCGCCGGTGGGCGGATAAGAAATATGACCCGTTGGCCACAACGCTTGGTGAACGCATGGAATCGGGCGCGCTTTTGGCCGATGAGGAACGCGCCGCTTCAGAGTCGAATAAGGATGGTGCGGCGTGATCATCGATCAGATTAACCCGGTCATCAACATGATCGTTTTCGGTCTGTTTGTTGCGGTGACCCTCTACATTGTTTTCCGTGTTTCACGTAAAGGTTCCTCAGCTGATGAGTTCTATACCGGTTCGAGGTCTTTCTCCGGCCCACAGAACGGTGTGGCCATTGCGGGTGACTACCTTTCGGCGGCGTCATTCCTGGGCATTGTGGGTGCGATCGCGGTAGCCGGCTATGACGGCTTCCTGTATTCGATCGGCTTCCTCGTCGCGTGGCTCGTGGCTCTGTTGCTGGTTGCGGAGCTGCTGCGGAACACGGGTAAGTTCACGATGGCAGACGTGCTGAGTTTCCGCTTGCGTCAGCGTCCTGTCAGGATGGCGGCATCGCTGACAACCCTGGCCGTGTGTTTCTTCTACCTCATCGCCCAGATGGCTGGCGCTGGTGGCTTGGTTGCGTTGCTGCTCGGTATCGAGGGCAAGGCGGCTACCGCGAGTGTTGTGATCATCGTGGGTGTCTTGATGATCGTCTACGTGATCGTGGGCGGCATGAAGGGCACAACCTGGGTGCAGATCATCAAGGCTGTCTTGTTGGTTCTTGGCGTGGCGATCCTCTCGATCGTTGTGATGGCGAAGTTCGGTGGCAACTTCTCGGACCTGTTGCAGGCGGCGGTTGATAAGTCGCCGAAGGGCGAGGCCGTTTTGATGCCTGGTTTGAAGTATGCGAACCCGCTGGACTTCATCTCGCTGGGCTTGGGCCTGGTCTTGGGTACCGCAGGTCTGCCGCACGTTTTGATGCGTTTCTACACCGTGCCGACGGGTAGGGAAGCGCGGCGTTCGGTTGTGTGGGCCATCTGGATTATTGGTGCTTTCTACGTCATGACCCTGATCCTGGGCTACGGCGCGGCGGCACTGGTCGGTCCGGACATCCTGACGGCGAAGACCACCCCGGGTGGCGAGAACGCGGCAGCCCCGCTGTTGGCTTTGGAGATCGGTGGGCCGGTACTCATGGCCGTGGTTTCGGCGATCGCGTTCGCAACGATCCTCGCGGTTGTGGCTGGTCTTGCGATCACCGCGGCAACCTCGTTCTCGCACGACATTTACACCTCGGTCATCAAGAAGGGCGAGATCACCCCTGGCCAGGAGGTCAAGGTCGCTCGCTTGACGGTTGTGGCGATCGGTGTGCTCTCGATTATCGGCGGCATCGTTGCGCTGGGCCAGAATGTCGCGTTCTTGGTTGCGTTGGCTTTCGCTATCGCGGCCTCGGCGAACCTCCCGGTGATCCTGTATTCGTTGTTCTGGAAGCGTTTCAACACGGGCGGGGCTTTGTGGTCGATGCTCGGTGGCTTGTTCACGACCCTGATCTTGATCACGTTCTCGCCGGCGGTTTCGGGTAAGCCGACCTCGATGTTCCCGAACCTGGACTTCGCGTTCTTCCCGCTATCCAACCCGGGTATCGTCTCGATCCCGGTCGGGTTCTTGCTCGGCATCCTCGGCACGTTCCTCACCAAGCCTTCCGAAGATCACGATGCGAAACACGCGATCATGGAGGTCCGCGCCTTCACTGGTGCTGGCGCGGAAAAGGCCTCGGAGCACTAGGCCAGTCGCTACTCGGGCGTCAAGTGACGGAACGCGAAACCTCGCGAAAAGGGCTGTGGCCCCAGCATCACTGATGCTGGGGCCACAGCCCTTAAACGGAAGCGCTGAGCCGTTACTGGCCTTGCGGTTTAGGCTTGTCGCCGTTGCCAGCGGATTCCTCGTCAGCGGCCTTATCAGGTTCTTCTTCGACGATTGCGCCTTCTGGAACGTCGATGCCTTCGGCGAGGGCTTCTTGCGTGATGACTATGTCGCCCGTCTCAGGATCGACCAGGGAAGGCTGTTGCTCAGCGGGCAGCGGCTTGCCGTCATCATCGAGGTACAGCCCGGAGTCGTAGTCGAAGCCGATCGGGTTGCCGTCGGCGTCGGTACGGGCATACCAGTCGGTGAACTCATCCGAGGTCGAATCGAAGTTGCGGCCGGCCGCGTATTCGTTATCGGATTCGACGACGCGCAGCTCAAAGTTATCGCCGTGCTCTTCGATACCGTATTTGACGGCGTTGGACAGCGCCACGTCTTCGAACTTCTGGCGGATCACCAGCGGGTCGGTCCGCATCTCTTTATAGAGCGCGATCGCCATCAACGCGAGCACCACCGCGAACGGTAGCGCGGTGATCGTAATGAGGTTCTGCAAGCCTTGCAACGCGGTCTTACCGGCCATCAACAGGATCACCGCGGCGATGCCTGCCATCAAGATAGCCCAGAACGCGGTAATCCAGCGCTTAGGGTGCGGGTTGCCGCGCTGGGACAGCTGGGAGTTCACGATCGAAGCGGAGTCCGAGGTCGTGATGAAGAAGACCGCGAGCATCACAATCACGATCGGGGCCACAAACTGCGCTCCCGGGAGGTGCTCAAGCACCACGAAGAAGATGTCTTCAGGGGCGGGCAGTTTATTGATGTCGTCGCCGGCAGCGATATCACCTGTGCTGCGCTGCAGATAGATCGCGGTGCCGCCGAGGATCGTGAACGCGAGGATGATGATCGAGGACGGGATCGCCAGGACGCCGACCACGAACTGGCGGACCGTGCGGCCCTTGGAGATCTTCGCGACAAAGACACCCACGAATGGCGCCCAGGAAACCCACCAGGCCCAATAGAACGTGGTCCATGCGGAGAGGAACGCGTTCATCTCCGGGGAATCAGCGGTCGTGGCCGCGAGCATCGTAGGCAGTTCAGCGAAGTAGGTCGCCACAACGCCAGGGATCACGTTGACCAAAAAGACGGTAGGGCCAACCACAAAGAAGAACAGTGCCAGGGCAAGCGCCAACACGAGGTTGATGTTGGAGAGCCGCTTAATACCCTTGCTCACACCCGATACTGCCGACCAGATGGTTCCGATGGTCAGCAACACGATGATGATGAGCGCGAGCCTATTAGCGCCCGGGCTCCAGCCGGTCACGAGTTCGAAGCCTCGGCCGATCTGGAGCGCACCGATACCGAGCGAGGCCGCGGTACCGAACAGGGTTGCGATGATCGCCAGGCCGTCGATGACGCGGGCACGCACCGAGCTTGAGGTTCCACCCCACAGTGGCGTGAGGATCGAGCTCATGAGCGGTACGCGGCCGCGGCGGTAGGAAACATAGGCGACAGCCAAACCCACGATGCCGTAGATGGCCCACGCGTTGATGCCCCAGTGAAGCGCTGACTGCGCCATCGCTTTTTTGACCGCATCCACTGTGGCTGGATCGTATGCGCCGGGGCGAGGGGAGAGGTAGTAGGTCATCGGCTCGTATGGGCCGAAGAAGATCACACCGATACCGATGCCGGCGCCGAAGAGCATCGCCGCCCACGAAACCGTCGAGTATTCAGGCTTATCGCCCTCCAACCCCAGCGGGATGCGCCCATACTTGGTGAAAGCGAGCACCAGAAGGTAGATCACGAGCACGATCGCCAGCGAGTTGAAGATCCACCCGAGGTTAGTCATGATCCAGGTGAGCGCGGCTGTGGTTGAGGACAGCACCTGATCAGGCTGGAGAACACCCCAGACCACAAAACCGATCACGGCAAGACCGACCGTGATGAGCATCGGCTTATCTACGCCGTAGCGGATTTTCTGGTGGTCAACATCCACGCCGGGAACGAGTGCCGGGTGGATGTTGTGTGGGTAGCGGTTGAGTCCGCCGAGGAACTCGCCGGCTTTACGCCCGACCGTCTTCAGCGTTTGCCCGGCGGTCGGTTTAGGGGTCCGCCTCTCGCGGTTCTCCGCTGTTAGAGGGTGCCCGGGATGTTCCGGTTTGCCTGCGCCCTTGCTTGGGCGACGCCTCTTTTGTTGACTGTTCTCAACCGGTTCTTCCGGTTGAGAATCCAGTTCATCATTGGATGACATCTTCTCTCCTCAGGGTCAAGGTGTAGCCCTCATCATATAAAGATTGGGTTTTCTTGCTAGTTGGGGGACTGACTGTTTACGGGGTGGGCATATGATGAACGTGAGGCCCGAGGCCGTGATAACTGCAAGCGAGAACACTGAATGAGGACTCCGTGACGCAAGAGCAGGACTACACCCAACTGTCCCCTAAGCTGTCTGTTTCAGAGGCGGCTCCAGACCGGAATTTGGCGATGGAGCTGGTCCGTGTGACCGAGGTTGCCGCGATCGCCTCCGCACCGTGGGTTGGCCACGGGGATAAGAACGCGGCTGACGGCGCGGCTGTCGATGCGATGCGCGCGATGCTCACGACCGTTGATTTCAACGGTGTTGTGGTGATCGGTGAGGGCGAGAAAGATGAAGCCCCGATGCTGTATAACGGCGAGCACGTGGGTTCCGGTAACGGCCCTGAGGCTGATGTTGCGGTTGACCCGATCGACGGAACCCGCCTGACTGCGCAGGGTTTGAATAACGCGTTGTCCGTTATGGCGGTCGCTGAGCGCGGCACGATGTATGACCCGTCGGCGGTGTTCTATATGGACAAGCTCGTGACCGGGCCGGAGGCAGCGGATTCGGTCGATCTTCGCTTGCCGATCGGTGAGAACATCCGCCGTGTAGCCAAAGCTAAGGGCAAAAAGCCGTCCCAGGTAACGGTAACCGTTCTAGACCGTCCGCGCCACGAAGAGATGATCAAAGAGATCCGCGAGGCGGGTGCGCGCACCAAGCTGATCCTAGACGGTGACGTTGCCGGGGCGATCGCAGCGGCGCGCCCTGATTCCGGTGTTGACATGCTCGTGGGTATCGGCGGAACCCCAGAGGGCATTGTGACCGCGTGCGCTATCCGTGCGCTAGGCGGCGTGATCCAGGGCCGCCTGCACCCAACCGATGATGCCGAACGCGAGGCGGCCGAGAAGGCTGGTTTGGACGTCAACCAGGTCCTATCCACCGAAGACCTGGTCACGACCGATAACTGCTACTTCGTGGCAACCGGCATCACCGACGGCGACCTGCTGCGCGGGGTCCGCTACCGTGGCGACCGCATCGTGACCCAGTCGCTCGTGTTGCGCGCTAAGTCCGGCACTATCCGCGAAGTCACTGCAGAGCACCGCGCCGATAAGTGGGACGGATTCACCCGCTAAAGCAACGGCGCGTAGCCTGGAGCGTGATCAAACCGTAGAGCACTAGCGCTGGAGGGGCGTGGGTGAAGATTCATCCACGCCCCTTCAGCGTTAACCAGGTTCTCTGGGCTAGGTTTTCTGCGCCGGATTCTTGAGACCTATGCCGCGGCAGCCGGTTTCTGGCGTGCACGCGGGGTCGCGCACATATACGCGTGGGCTTGCTCGTCAGATTCGATGGAGAGTTCACCGGCGGCGGCAGGGATGAATGCGGATTCGCCGCGGGTGAGCTGAACCTGGCTTCCGTCTGAACCGCTCACCGTGACGTTGCCTGCGAGCGCGATGATGCAGGCTGGGCCACGCAAAGACACCGCCCCGGTTGAGGTGCCGTTGATGCGGATGAGCTCGAACTCATCGAAATCGGTCGAATACAGCTCAACGCCCGGCTTTTCCTGGGTTGGCCGCACCCACGTAGGCTCGAGCGAGGCGAAGCGGGTGATCGAAAGCAGCTCGTCCACGTTGATGTATTTGGTCGTCATCCCGCACCGCAGCACGTTATCCGAGTTGCCCATGACCTCAATCGCTGTCCCGTGGAGGTAGGCGTGAATGTTGCCGGCCTGCAAAGCCACGGCTTCACCCGGCTCAAGCTCGACGTAGTTCAGCAACAGCGACACTAGAACGCCGGCGTCCTGCGGGTATTTGCTCTCAATCCACGGAAGCAACGGAAGCAGCGCATCGACCTCTTGCAGAGCATCGGCATCGCGGGTAGCTATGTCCTCTACGATCCGCACGGCGTCAGTAACGATCTCAGCGATGTCCTCGATGCCGTTGAGCACATAGGACAACGCGGCCTTATAGTCCCGGTTCTCCAGATGCTCGATGACGGTCTGCGCGAGCATGCGCGTGCTTTCCCGCGAAGAGTTATCCCGCAACAGCTCCCACGCCGGGATGCTCGCCTCTGCGGAACGGAAGCCCGTCAAAGCCTTGAACGGAGTCAACGCGAGGATCATCTCTGGCTTAGGCCGCGGATCTTTATACATCCGATGGGGAGCCTCGATCGGCACGCCTTGTCTTTCCTCAAGCTCAAACCCGGCTTGTGCCTGGAACGCATCAGGGTGCACCTGCAAAGACAACGGGGCATCCGCAGACAGTACCTTCATCAAGAACGGAAGGCTCACACAATCTGCTGGCTGGGAAGCGAGCACCTCAGAGCCGAGCATCGCCTCAGGGTTTTCCTTCAAAACATCCGCCAAGGAACGGCCGTTAGTGCGCAAACGGCTTGGCGCGCCCGGGTGCGAACCGATCCACAGTTCGGCCTCTGGGCCTCCTGTGGGCGTTCGCCCTAAAAGCTCGGTAATCGCGGAAGATGAACCCCAGTCATAGTCGCGGATGGAATTATCCAATTTCTCCACGGCTATCACGTCTCCTGACTCTCATAAACATCCAGGCCTATGGACCCGGATGGGGCAGGTCAGCCTAGCCGACCTTGCACGAATCGTTGTTTTGAGCAATCTGCTCAATCCGGCCGGTGTCGCCAACATACTCAAGTTCCTGCAGGTACTTCTCCGTAATCGGCGAACCATCACGCTGTGTGGTGATGACCTGATCTTCCGCCCCCAATGAGGCCTCAGAGGAAGGCTCAGGTGAACTCTGAGTAACTTGCGGTTTAGATTTGCCAGAAGCCTGACCCTGGTGCGAAGACTGCTGCGTATCCTGCTGGCCGGAATCCTGCGGTTTGGATCCCTGAGGTTGAGAATCGCGCGGCTTATCGTCTTCAGCCTTCGCACCATCGTCGGTAGCTTTGGCAACCAACTGGCCTACACGCTGATGAATCAGATCATAATCAGGGTAAGTCGAGAACAAGTCACCCGGTTTACCGAAATCTGGGGCACCCAACGTGAGCCTTAAGAATGAATGCTGACGCGTCTTCTCTGCTAACCCAATAAACGAACCCAACTGGGACTGCGGAATATTCGTGCGAACAATCTCCTCACCCGAATCCATGATCTGGGTGAAGTTCACCAAAACATTCTGCGGAGTGAACTGCTTGATCATCGCCTGCTGCAAACACTGCTGCCGGCGAATACGGTGATAATCCGTTGCGAAATCACGCGAACGCGCAAACCACAACGCCTGTTTACCCGTGAAGTGATGCTCACCCGGGCTGAACCACTTGGTGCGCAAACCCGTATTCGGGTCCCGCTTCCCGTTATAAGGAACCCAACCGCCAGAGACGATCTTGACCCCACCCAACGCATCGATCAGGTGCTCAAAACCACCCATATCGACCGTGACATACATGTCGATCTGCAATCCGGTGACGGCGCTCGCCGCCTCCATCGTCGCAACCGCACCCGGGTCTTTAGTATCCGGGTACTTATCCGCATGCTCTTGCTCCACGGTCGGATAGATCGCATTGAAAATGCATTCATCCCCACAGTTGAAGCCGTTCGGATACACCTTGCGCATCGGCGAACCCTCAGGGAAAGGCGCGTTCTGCAAATTACGCGGAATCGAAATCACAACAGCACGGCCAGACTTCGCATCAATCGACCACACCTGAGCCGAATCCGGACGCAAACCCACACGCGACTTACCCGCATCCCCACCAAGAACCAAGATGTTATAGCGGCCATCAACCGGATCAACCGCCGGGCCGGAAGCGAAAATAGTGCCCAGCGTGGACTTGCTCTTGAACGCAAGATACGAGCCATAACCCAGCCCGCCAGAGGTGATCACCACAGCCAGCGCCGTGAACACAGTGACGATGCCGCGCATACCCGGCGCCAACATCGTCGGCTTCGTGATCCGGTAAGTGTGAACGAAAAGCAACAACCAGCCCACAGCGAGCACAGCCAACACGATGCCCACGAGCACCAAAACCCACGGCCTGCTGAACACATCGAGCAGTGATCCACGGTTGATCAGCGCCCACGCAACCAAGATGAGCAACGCAACCCACACGCTCACCGTGACCGTGAGAGCCTTACGCCCCAAAGACTTATATCCGGTCACAAGCTGCGCGCCGCCTGGCACCAGAAGCGTCAACAACCACAAAATCCAGGCACGCTTAGAACGGCCCGGCGCGTTCAACTGCTCCGGATCAGGAACGGGGGAGGTCTTCAAAGATGCAGGCTGAGTCTGGAAAGATGCAGACCGAGCCTTGAAAGACGCGGATTCTGCTTTGAAATGTTGCGAGGAATCGTTCACGTTCAAACCTATGGAGAACTGCCGCCTGAAACGGCCTACCGGGCTGACGACTCAGCTGCGCGCTTCTGTGACAAGGCACGGCCCTTAGCTTCAGCGCCGGCACGCATCTGCTCGGCATAGTCTGCCAGAGCCGCAGATATGCGGGAGGCTTCCTCGCCTGCGCCGCAACCTAAGATCCGGGCCGCATACAAGCCGGCGTTCTTGGCGCCGTCTACCGCCATCGTCGCAACAGGGACACCACCTGGCATCTGAACGATCGAGAGCAAAGAGTCCAAGCCTTCAAGGTTCTTCAAGCTCACCGGAACACCGATCACCGGCAGAGTCGTGACAGAGGCGAGCATGCCCGGCAAATGAGCCGCACCACCCGCGCCAGCGATGATGACCTCAAAACCCTTCGATGCGGCATCCGTGCCGAACTGGATCATCTGATGCGGCATCCGGTGAGCCGAAACAACATCAACGAAATACTCGATGCCCAACTCGTCCAATACATCGGCCGCAGCTGACATGGTTGGCCAGTCCGAATCCGAACCCATCACAATCGCAACGCGAGGCTGCTTCTTCTCACCACTCATACCCGAGCTCATGCATCGCATCCTTTACTCATGATGTCCGCGGCAACACGCGCCTTCTGGCGCACATCGTCCAGGTTCTCGCCCTCGAAACCGACACGGTTAACATGGCCGATCTTACGGCCTGGACGCACCGCCTTGCCGTAAACATGCACTTTAACCTGGGGATCGGTCGCCAACGCGTGCGGCAAGGTAGCGGCGAGATCCTCATTGGCCCCACCCAAGAAGTTCTTCATCACGGCAACAGGTGCCAACGGTTCAGCAGATCCCAACGGCAGGTCAGCGACCGCACGCAGATGCTGCTCAAACTGACTCGTCACCGCGCCATTCTGGGTCCAATGCCCGGTGTTGTGCGGCCGCATCGCAAGCTCATTGATCAGAAATCCGGGGCCACGGCCTGGAGTCTCAAACAACTCGACGGCCAAAACACCTGTAACACCCAGCTCGGATGCAATCTTCAACGCGGTCTGTTGCGCGGCTTGGGCGGTCTCAACGGGGAGGTCCTGCGCCGGGGCGATCACCTCATCGCACACCCCAGCAACCTGAATCGTGTGGGCCACAGGCCACGCGGCAGTCTCACCCGAGGGGCGGCGAGCAACCAAAGCAGACAATTCACGCGAGAAATCCACCAATTCCTCACACAACACCGCGCCGCGCTCACACCATTCGCTGACCCGGGCAACATCAGCCGCGGAATCCAGCTTCTCAACGCCCTTGCCGTCATAGCCGCCACGCGGGGTCTTCACGATGATCGGCCAACCGATCTTCTCACCGAAAGCCCGAACCTCATCAGCGGAACTTGCTGAGCACCACTTAGGGTTCGGCAACCCCAAACGCTCAACGGCCTCACGCATCACAATCTTGTCTTGGGCGTGAATCAACGCATCCGGGCCAGGGTGAACCCGCACACCCTTCTCAACCAGCTCATGCAGAATCTCAGCCGGAACATGCTCGTGATCAAACGTGACAACATCCACAGTGGAGGCGAAATCCAGGACCGTCTGTCGATCCTTATAGTCACCCACCGGCGCGTGAGCCACCGCCCGTGCACTCGCGGTCTCTTCCGACTCACACAGAATGGAAAGCTCGATCCCTAAATCAATAGCCGCCGGGGCCATCATCCGGGCCAGCTGGCCCCCGCCAATCACACCAATGCGCAAAGTTTTCATCTTTTCTAGTCTAAGATAAGGCCCTTGTAGACCAGGGCTCATCCGAGCAGGCTGAATGTGATCTGCGACCCACGCGGTACGCATCCACCTACAGGACTACAAGAAAAACGAAAACCGCCAGTACAGTGGGCAGAATGAGACCGCGGGTAGAACGCGAGACAGTGGGCCGGGTGGGCTCGCTACACACGCTCTGCCGCAACGATTAGCTCCGTAAGAGACAGCGTACTGACAACGACTGCGTACTGACAACGACAGCGCCGTGAGAATGTCAGCGCCATATTTACTGCAACGAGGAGGCACCGCATGATGCGAACCCTTTGGAGCAAAATGCGTACTCTCATCGAAGTGATGTGGCGCGAAGTCGCCAAGTTCGGTGTCGTGGGCGCTGTTGCCTGGGTTATCGACACAGCCGTGTTCCTGTGGCTTATCAAAGGCCCGATGTCAGATGCGGAAGTGTGGGCTAAAGGGTGGGCGACCGTGGTCGCCTCGATCTTCTCGTGGGCTGCAAACCGCTGGTGGACCTTCCGCCACCGCCGCAACAACCGGTGGGCGCGAGAATTCGTGCTCTTTGCCGTGATGAACGCGATTGGCCTGCTGATTGCTGCCGGATGTGTCTTCTTCACCAAGTACGTGCTTCAGATGACCAGCCCGATGGCGCTGTTCATCGCAGGCTCCGTTGTGGGGCTCGTGCTCGGAACCATTTTCCGCTTCATCGCCTACCGCTTGTGGGTCTTCAACGAGGCAAGCGCCACCGAGACCAAGCAGCGCCACGAAGTCACGCTCTGAACACTCGGTCACGCTCTGAGCACTCGGTGGCGCACTCAGTGTGAGGTCATGCTCTTAGCACGCGTTATACAACACCCGTAGTGATGGCTCGTGTGATGCGTTCTTGTTCGCATAGCGAATCAGTCGGCTTACCCTCAACCAGGGATTCGAGGGGCAGCAGGACCAGCGAACCTTCGGATCTGCATGCCAAAAGCGATGCCATAGCCGCCGACCAATCACCGAGCCTCCAATCACCGGACCTCCAGCCGCCAGCCGTGGCATCCCGAGCCGCCTCGGCCTGAACGGCGGTCCCGCCTACCCCAAGCCAGGAGACGGACGTGGCTGCGCCATCGTTGGCCTCCGTATAGGCCATGTGTTCAAGCGCGGTGGTGTCTAGACCATCGACGTCCCACGCGGCTTGCGCGGCGGCAGCGGCCGCGAACGCCAGCGCATCGGGTTGTGCGCGGACCTCAGCTGCGTGATCGACCATCCCTTCGGGGACTTCGCCCGGGAAGGAAACCGCGAGGGCCTCAAGTGTTACTGCCAGGACGTCAGGGGCGGACATGTGCGCGGAGGGATTGCCAGTGATGACGAGGTCGGCGCTTTCCTCATGATCCGTGACGGTAGCGCCTAAAGAAAGGGCTGCCAACGCTAGTGGGAGTGTGCGCCAATGCGGCGGAACGTCAAGATGGACCGTATAACCGGGGCCGATCCCGAATTCCATCTCTAATAAGCCGGCGTTCTTGGCCCACCAGTTAACAAGTACCCGGCCGGAGAGTTCGATGCGGTGGCCACGGGTTCGGTCGACCAGTAGGGGTGTGGTCGCGGTTCCGCGCTCAGCGATCAAACTCAGGGCCTGGGGGATCCTGAGCTCGAGCGACTCATCGTGTAGTGGGGGAGTGTGAGGTGAGGGGGTGTTGGGGGTAGAAGTCATACTCATATTTAACGTCAGGGATGCGCTTGAAAGGTAGTTCTCAGACACCCTCGGATGGTCACTTTTTTGATCTGCCCGAGTCTTTCTAGGCGACCGCAAAACACCCCAAACAGCGCAAATACCTAATAATTTCTAAGCTAACGCAAAGGTTTTTGTGTAGTAGCTCCAGGCTTGCGGCCTCAATCTTCATGGTGATACAAAAGCCATTTTTTGGCTCGATTTCGCGACGTCGGCATTTGACGAATCGTTCTTACGTGGATGTAATTATGTGTGTGCGCCGAGCTCGGTAGTACACCTGAGGGTACGAGTGAGCTAGGCGCGCCAAACCACCCCCAACGGTTATGCAATTGTTAGGAAGCTGACCTGAGGTGGGAGGCGTCGAAAACGGCGCAAGATTTTGATGTGGCGAACGGATGAAGGGACGCATGACACATGGCACAGCGTGACCGCTACGAGCTCGCGGAGGCCCGCGAGGAACGAGCAGTTGTTACGCGCGATGTGCCCGGCGATTGGTTCCTCGATCCAGCGGACCCTGAAGCCGGCACGCGCTACAACAGCAATCTTGACTTAGAAGATGCTGCGACCGCTTTCCTGGCGGCGCATTCCTCTTCCGATGCCCCGGAAGCGCTGGCGACTGTAACGCCGCTGCACACCGAGGGTTTCGATGCCACTCAACTCGACACTGCACGGCCAGGTGCTACGCAGTTCAATGCTGACCAGTTTGGTAATGCCGAAACGAACGCTGGAAATGCGACGAGCCTACTCGAAGCGGCACCGAGTGCAGGATCAGCTCCTGCCGAGGTGGAGAAGCCGTCGTCCCAGCAGTTCGTTTCACTCTCCGAATTCATGGGAATGGCAGACGACGGTGAGCTCGGCTGGCAGACCCAGGCACTGTGTGCCCAGACTGATCCGGAAGCGTTCTTCCCTGAAAAGGGCGGCTCAACCCGTGACGCTAAGAAGGTTTGCGGTTCGTGCGCGGTCCGTGCACAGTGTCTTGAATATGCACTGAAGAATGACGAACGCTTTGGTATCTGGGGCGGGATGTCTGAGCGTGAGCGTCGTCGACTTCGAAAGCAGGGTGCCTGATCAGTAGCGCAGCTCATGTAACGGCAGTTGTTGTCACCCATGATGCCGCATCGTTTTTACCGGCCACGGTCGAAGGTCTTATGACCCAGACCCGGCCGGTCGATGCGTTATATGGCGTTGATACGGGTTCACGGGATGGCTCCGCGCAGCTACTTCGCGAGCTTCTACCTGAGTCGGCCGTGGTCTTAGAAGAGCCTGGAACCCACTTTGGTGCGGCTGTTCAGCGAGCTGTAGATCACATGCCTTCGCAGGGCGAAAGCGCAGCCCGTGAATGGCTGTGGTTTATCCACGATGACTCCGAGCCTGCCGCTGATGCGCTTGAGTTGATGCTTGCGGAGATCAGCAAGTCTGAATCCACCGCGGTCGCTGGCGCTAAACAGGTGGATGCCAGCGACCGAGTGCATCTGCTGGACGCCGGTCTGAGCCTGACCCGCCACGGTGAACGGTTCGCTGGTGTTGGTCTTGAAGAAAAAGACCAAGGCCAGTACGACATGTATACGGACCGTTTAGGCGTCAACTCTGCTGGGATGTTGATTCGCCGCGATGTGTTTGAGGAGCTCGGCGGGTTTGATCCGGCTCTTCCTGGTGTTGGCGATGACGTCGATTTGGGGCGGCGTGCATGGCTTGCAGGCCACCGTGTGGTGCTTGTTCCGGGTGCGTATATGTTTCACCGGCCCGATGTGGTCAAGGACATCGCGGGTGAGGACGCCCAATACGCTGCCGCGAAATACACGCGTTTGAAGTATGCGGCACCGCTGACTTCCTTTTTTCTTGGCCTGTGGATGATCGTCTCCGGGTTGGGTAGCGCTGTGGCGCGCCTGATTGCTGGAGATACGCACACTGCGGGGCTTGAGTTCCGGCACGCGTTCGCCCCGTTGACCCGCATGGGGGCGGTGCGCAGGGGCCGGAAATCGGTGCGGCGTATCCGGAAGGTTCCTCGTTCGAGTGTGAACAGGCTTCTGGTGGGCCGTGCGCAATACAGAGACCACGAGCGGGCTATCCGCGACGGGTTGATGTTGCATGATGCTGAAGCCCAAGCGGATCAGACAACGCGTGCCGAGGCCAGCGGTGACGATGATTCCTTTGAGGCCGCGGCCGCCGATGGCCGTACGACCCGCGGCGTTGCTGCCGGGGTGATCGCGGTGGCTCTCGCCGCGATCGTTGGCGCGGTGACGTTCCGTGGCGCGATCATGGCTAAGGGCATCGCAGGTGGAGCGTTGTTGACGCCGAATGATTCGCTGTCACAGATGTGGCATGCCGCGGTTTCGCCGTGGTCCACCGAGATGTTCGGTATGGCCTCTGGGCCGGATGCTTTCGCTGGGATCTTGTTCTGGCTTGCACTCATCAGCGGCGGTAACGCTCCGATGGGTATTGTGGTCGCCTATTTCTTAGCTTTGCCGGCTGCCGCGTTCACGATGTGGTGGGCTCTGCGTCTGGTGACGCGCGCTCCGGCTTTCCGCGGCATCGGCGCGTTGCTGTGGGCTTTGGCTCCGGTGTTCGCGGTTGATTTGACGCAAGGCCGGATTGCTCCCGCGTTGGTGCATGTTGTTCTCCCGCTGTTGGTGTATGCGTTGGCGCGCGCGGTAGGTGTTCGTGGCGCGGTGGGCGTTGCCTCCTATTCGGAGAATGAAGGGCTGTCCTCGTGGCCTTCGGCTGTTTTCGCGAGTGTTCTTGCCGTTGTGGTGGTTGCCGCTGAGCCGTTGTGGCTGGTTCCGCTCGTGGTCTTCACGCTGGTTGCCGCCGTGGTTTCTCGCCGGGCTCGGGTGTTGGCGTGGGTTCCTGTTCCTGCGTTGATCGCTTCCGCCCCTACGGTTCTTGATGCGATCCGCACCCCGCGGATTGCTTTGGCGCAACCTGGCTTGCCGCTGCCGGGTGAGCCGACGCCTGCGTGGCAGGCTTTGCTGGGTTTCCCATCGGGTTTCGATGCGGGCTCTACCGTGACGGGGTGGGGTTGGCTTCCTGGAGGTCATGGAGCGCTGATCGTTGCGCTGGCGTGCGGTGTTCCGTTGCTGCTGATGGGCTTGATCGGGCTGGTTGCTCCGCTCAAGCGGGCTATGTGGATCCGAGTGTTTGCGTTGGTAGCGTTGGTTGTGTTCGCGGCATCGGTTGCTGCGAGCTGGCTGGTTGCCTCCACTGTTGGTGGGCAACGCACCCACTATTACGTGGGTTCCGCGGTGAGCCTCGTGTGGCTCGCTTTTGTTTTCTCGGCCGGCGCGATGCGTGAGGCGGGGACTGTACGGATCCGGGCGCACGTGCAGCGGACACGGTGGACGGGCAGGCTGGTTGCTTACTCGGTCATGGTCACGATGCTGGTGAGTGGGACCACCTGGCTGGCTCCGATGACGCAATCGGATTCGGCTGCTCAGGATGCTGACCGTGGTCTGGGGATGCAACCTGCTGTTCACGCTGTGGAGGAAACGACGCTTCCGGTCACAGCAGCTGACCGCGGTGTGGGGCCGTTTGAGGAACGCACCCTTGTTCTATCCGGTGCCGAGGATGGTCTCTTCCGCGCCAACATCGTGACCGGTGATGGCTTGCATCTGGAAGAGGTGCGTTTACGTCCGCACGCGAGCGCGCTGGGTGGCAGCGTGTTGGATCCGTCTGGCACCGTGATCGCTGAGGCGCCGAAGGGCCAAAACCTAGCCAAGGAAGCTGTTGCCGGTTTGGTTTCCGGTGACGGCGGCGATGCCGCTGAAACGCTAAGGCAACTGGGTGTTGGCTACATCGTGATGAAGGCCGCACCTAATAATGGCAGTGTTGCGAAGAACCTGGATTCGATCCCTGGTATCGCCGCGGTGACCCGTGGCGAGCGGTCGCCGGCCTGGCTGTGGCAAGTGGACACTTCGGAGGCGACTCAGGAACTCTATGAGCTGACGGGCTCTGTCACTTCTCGCGTACGCGTTGAGGCCGCTGATGGCACGATGCTGCAGCTGCTCAAGAGCGAGCACGGCGCGGTGACCGATCAGAAGACTGAGACCACGCAACCTGGCTCGCAAGGGTCGGCTGGCTCGGAAGGACAAGCTGGCTCGGAAGGTTCTGGCCGCTTGGTGGTCATGGCAGAGAACTTCGATTCCGGTTGGAGCGCAAGCCTCAACGGTAAAGATCTGCAACCACAGAAATACAAGGGCTGGATGCAGGCCTTCGAGTTGCCTGTAGAGGACGGCACGTTGAATATTACGTATTCGACGTGGTGGCAGACCCCGTGGCTGATTCTTTCGGCGATCGTAGCGGCGTTCTGTGCGCTGTCGATGATGCCGATGCCGCGCGGATGGCGCAACCGCGTCCGCTACGTGCCGGTCTACCGTGAACCATACGATCCGGATGCGGTAGCAACAAACGCGCCGGAAACCGAAGCAACGGACACGCCGGAGCATGCAGCTGAGCCTGAACTAGCAGATGAATCTGAACCAGCAACTGAACCCAACCCAGCAGATGAATCTGGTCCAGCAGGTGTGTCAGAGACTGACCTAGTGGAGGAGGGTGAGCGTGAGCGAAAAGAAGACTGACGATCCAGCGCCTCGCACCGCGCGGTCGCGTTCGAAGGTTGTTCTCGCCGCCGCCACTGGTGCGTTGCTCGTTGCAGGTTTCGGTGCTGTTTCGGTGGCTGATCATTTCTTAGCCCCGGACACAGACGGGGAGCCGTTGGCGATCGCTGCGACCTCGTTGCCGGTTTCTGAAAGCACACTTGTGTGCGGGCCTACTATCGCGGCGGCTTCCACCAATCAGGGGGCCACGGATTCTGCCTACGCGCCTGGCGCTGACCACGCGTCCTCCACGCTGCGCGGCATAGCCTTAGGGGACCGGGGTATGCGCGTTCCTGGAGCGCGCATCGTAAGCGGGGATAAGACTGAGCAGGTTTCGAAGGATCTTCCGGAACAGGAAGCTCTCAAGGTCGCAACGCGTAACGAACAGGGCCTGTCTGGAACGAAGGCCGTTGGCAAGGGTGGTGTGAAGGCCAACGATTCGGCGTGGTTCACGGTTCAGGGGCTCGGCGGTAATGCTTCACCGGCGGCGGGTGTGCGTACTATCCGGCAAAAGGATGGGGACCTGGAAGGTTTCGCGAGTGTGCCGTGCACGGCACCTTCTACGTCACACACGATTGTGGGTGGCTCCACAACGTTGGGGCATGCCGCTGTTTTGGTGGTGACTAACACGCAACAGGCGACCGCTACGGTGCAGGTCGATGTCTCTACCAAGGATGGGGTGAGCTCGGCTGGAATCCCGCAGTTCACGCTCAACCCGGGCGATACTCGCACGATCAACCTGGCCTCGGCTGCCTCTGATGCCGATGCGGTCGCGGTCACGGTGAATTCTTCGGGCTCGCCTGTGCGTGCCGCTGTGGCTCAGACCGCGCTCAGAGGTTTGGTTCCCGGTGGTATCGACAGTGTTGAGGCTCAAGCCGAGCTGGGTCAGAAGGTGATCATCCCGGGTGTTCAGGCTCAAGACCCTGCGGCTGACCGTTCCGCACGCCGCACTGAGGAAGCAGGGGATCTGACCCCCTCCGTCATCCTCTACAACCCGGCGGCTAAGAAAACTCAGGCCACCGTGACGGCGGTGCGCGATAACGGCACGTCTGTTGACCTCGGCTCAGTGGCCTTGGAAGGGCGCAGCGTGGGCAGTGTTGCTACGGATGCTTTGCCGGCGGGCACCTATTCGATCGTGGTTGAGGCGGATACTTCGGTTGCTGCGACCGCGCGGCTACTTCGCGGACAGGACGCCGATAAGGCCCACGACGTGGCATATATCCCTGGCACCTCAGCGCTGGGCAACCAGAACCTGGTTGCGCTTCCGGAGCAGGGGGCGGCGCGGTTGAGGATCTTCGCAGACCACGATGCGGTGGTTACGGTCACGCCGGTCTTAGGTAACGGCACGCTCGGTAAAGCTCAGCGCGTTGAAGTCGCTGCCCAGCGCACGGTTGAAGTCGAGCCAGCTAAGAACGCGGTGGGCTTGCACGTTGCCTCTAGCCGCGGAGAAGCCTACGCATCGGTTGTGACTACCGACGGCGTGGGAATCGCTGCGATGAATGTTCTCAACACGGATCAATCCAACGCTGCAGTGCGGGTGGATCTGAACCCGGTTGCTCCGCGATCCGTAAGCGGCGAATACTAGAAACCGCGGGCTACCGGTATCTAACGGTGAGGGCCTGTCCCATAGATCGGGTCGATCTCTTCAGGCGGGACGTTGAGGAACTCACTCACGAGCTCAATCACAACGTCAGCGACGATGTGCGCCAAGTGGTGCTCATCCACAGCCGAGGTCTCGATCGGTCTGCGAAACAACACCACATGGCGTGTGCTGCGGTGTGGGTTCCGGCGCTCTTGCCTCACTGTTGCAACCCCGAGCGGGACCGTTTCACCGCGGGCGGTAGCCCGCTCCAGGGACGCGGAGGTCGGTGCGGTCCGCACCGCAAAATTGATGCCTTGAAGCTCATCTGCCCACGTTTCGAAAAGCCGGTCAACAACCTCCCACATGATCTGTTCAACCCGCTGATTCCGGCGCTCAGCACCAGGCGACATCGGCGGTAGGACGTTTCCACGCCATCGCCCACGCACATCGGCGCGGCGACGTTGAACGCCTCCACTGACTGCCCGCGAAGCCAACGAACCTTCTCTGAGTGGGTGTGGATCGATTCTCCAGCTCATACCGCCAGCATATCCACGCCCAACCGATACCCAGAAGGTTGAGCCCAAAAGGTTGAGTCTAGAACCATTGAGCAGAGTCACGCATCAGTTTCCGGCCCTGCCTCCACCTCTTTACCTAACGCGACTAGTACGCTATCAAGCGTGGAATCTCAACGTTTTTGTTCTCGTCCAGGGTGCCGCAGGGAAGCGTACGCAACCTTGACGTATGCGTACGCAGACTCCACCGCCGTGCTCGGCCCGTTGGCTCTGAAAGTGGAGCCGCACGCATACGATCTGTGCCGCCACCACGCCGACCGCCTATCGGTCCCGCTCGGCTGGGAGCTTCTGCGGCTAGACATCCCAGAGCAACGGAAACCACTGTCCAAGGACGACATGTATGCCCTGGCAGATGCCCTCCACCAAGAGGAACAGCGGGACCAGGAACAAGCTGAAAGGACAGCCCCTCGCCGCACACGCGAGCGCCTCGGCGGAGAGAACGCTCCGCCACCAGCTAAACCCGGCCTGCACTTGGTGCGTGATGACGACTAAAACCTTCACCGGCAGCGCCGCGCTCTAGATTTCTCTTTCAACGCCCCTCCTTTTAGCAATTCTGGGGCGGAAAGGACCCTTGATGTCGCTGAATACCCCTGATCCTTGGAAAGAGGACAGAGACGAGCAAAACCCGACGGGACCCAAAAGCCCTGCGACGCCTGAATCTCCGGCGGAGCCTGCGAACCTGAACGAAAGCCGTGATCTGAACCAAAGCCAGGAAGCGACCCAGGCGTTCCCGCCGGTGTCTGAGCATCCGCCAGCATCTGAGACCGCCGTGCTCGGGGCGCCACCGGCTTCAGAGCAGTCTGGGGATCAGGGCACGTATTTGCCTGTTTCGGAGAAGCCCACGCCTGGTTACAGCGATGAGACCTCGCATGAAACTGTTGCTGCGAGCCTCGACTATAAGCCGGTCTTCCCACGCATCCTGCAGTGGGTAGTCGCTGTCTTGACCCCGTTCGTGTTGCTCGCAGCGGCCGTTCGGTTGGTCGCCTCTTCCGCTGTCTTGTGGTTTATCTACCACATTCCAGGTTTCCCGGCAGACCCGGCAGGATTCACCCGCGGCGACCGCGTTCTGTACGGCTCATACGGGGTGGACTATCTCAACAACTTCGCCCCAAGTAAGTACCTCTCCCAAGTCCAGACCGACGAAGGTCCGCTGTTCACCGCCAACGAGGTCTCGCACATGGCCGACGTCAAGTCGCTTGTGCACCTGTGCTACCTGCTCGGTGTGATCGCGCTCGTTCTTCTGCTGATCAGCTTCATCATCCTGCGTAAAACCTACCCGGGAGGCGTCCGCAGGGGCCTGTTCGCCGGCTCGATCGTAACGTTCGCGGTGCTACTCATCTGCGCGGCTGTGGCGTTGGTTGGCTGGGAGGAGTTCTTTGTTGGCTTCCACCAGTTCTTCTTCTCACACGGTAACTGGCAGTTCGCGTGGGATGATTCGCTCATCCGGCTCTACCCGCCGCAATACTGGGTCATCGCGGCAGGCATACTTGGCGGCCTGTTGCTCGTGGGCAACCTGGTGTTGATGCTCGTGACGTGGCCAACGCGCCGCCGTCGGGAGCTGTCTCGCAAGCAGATGGAAGAGAAACGAGACGGTTCGGACTACGTCATCGAATACGATGCGTTCGATCAACGCTAAACGAACACGGCCCCGCCGTTGAGGCTTGAGCTCAAACACGGGTGGGCGGTAGCTGGCCACAGCTACCGCCCACCCGTGTTGTTGACCTACGTTGCCGCCCAGCTATGAGCGTTTGCGGTAGATCGTGTTGATCGTGTCAGCATACTGCTGATAGACCTGCGGGCGGCGTACCTTCATCGATGGAGTGAGGGTGCCTTCGTCCTCGCTGAAGTCTTCATCGAGGATCACGAACTTGCGGATAGATTCAGCCCGGGACACGGTCGAGTTGGCGCGGTTGATGTATGACTGGATTTCCTCATGCACGCGCATGTTGCGCACCGCATCGGCCAGGGTCGCTACTCCGGAGACCTTCTCTGCCTTCGCCCAGGTGTGTAGTTCGTCTTCATCCAGGGTCACCAGCGCTGAAACGAAAGGCTTGTCATCACCCAGGAGAACAACCTGGGACACGATGCGGCCTTCCCGCACGATCTCCTCGAGCGGGCCGGGTACAACGTTCTTACCGCCGGCGGTCACGATGATGTCTTTCTTACGTCCGGTAACGGTGAGGAAGCCGTCTTCATCGAGCTCACCGAGGTCGCCAGTGTAGAAGAAGCCCTCGTCGTTGAAGGCTTCCTGAGTGGCTTCCGGGTTGTTCCAATAGCCGGCGAAAACCCCGATGCCTTTCACGAGGATTTCGCCGTCATCGGCGATGCGCACGCAGGTTCCGGGGATCGGCAAACCGACCGAGCCGACGCGCTGTATACCTGGCATGTTCACGCTCAAGGGTGCGGTGGTTTCGGTGAGGCCGTAGCCTTCGAGCACGCCGAGGCCGATCGCGTTGAAGAAGTGCGCGAGGTCCGGGAACAGGGGAGAAGCCCCGGAGATCGAGTAGCGAACTTCTCCACCCATGATTTCGCGGATCTTCGGGTACACGAGCTTGTTGTATAGCCGGTATTCGGCCTCATGCAGCGGGTTGCTGCGTGGTTTCTGTTGGCCGCGGCGCACCTGGTCTTCGGCGCGTCCGCGTTGGGTCGCGATGTAGCGGGCGCGGCGGAACAGCCAGCCCTTGCCCTCGGCTTCTGCTTTGGCGAGCGCGCCAGCCATGAGTTTTTCGTAGATGCGCGGCACTGCAAGCAGGAATGTTGGTTTGATGTTCGGGAGGTCTCGGGTCACGGTGCGCGGCGAGCAGTGGGAGACCGTGATGTCGCGGTACATGCATGCGTGCTGTACGGCACGGGCGAGGATGTGGGCCAGCGGCAGGAACAGCGCGGTGCGCCCGCCCTCTCCAACGACTTCGCTCAAGTGCTCAACGAGGTTGACGGCTACGAGCGTGATGTTGCCGTGGGTGATGATGCACCCTTTAGGGCGCCCGACGGTTCCGGAGGTGTACACGAGGGTTGCGGGATCGTTGAGTCCCGGGCGGCTGCGGCGAAGGTTCACTTCGTCGTCGGGCACCCCGGAGTCACGTCCGGAGGCCATGAGGTCTGCGAGTCCGGCGCCCACGGGTACACCGTCGTAGAGAACCGTGGCTGGGTGGCCGGCGTCGTTGACGACGTCCATGCGCAGGTGGCGTGGCGCGCGGTCTGCAGGCAGATTCGCTACCGCTTGCGCGGCCGGGTCGGAGGCGTCCGGTGTTTGGGTCAAAAGGTGGCTTGCCCCGGAATCGGTGAGGATCCATTCGATCTGGGAGATCGAGGAGGTCTCATAGATCGATACGGAGATCCCGCCTGCAAACCATGCGGCTTGTTCGGCTAGTGCCCATTCGAAGGATGTGGGGGCCATGATCGCGAGCACGGAGCCTTCTTCGAAACCGTGGGCGATGAGGGCTTTCGCGAGGTCGGTTACGAGGCGTTTGTAGTGTTCCCCGGTAACGTCCACCCAGGTTTCGGCATTGGGGTCATAGACGGAGTAGACGGGTAGGGGCTTGTTGCGTGCAATCCGGTCGAGCAACAGCTGTGGCGTGTTGTAGTTGGACGGCAACGTTTCAAGTTGCGGCATGCACCGTTCGCGCACTGATTCTCCTTGAAGGCCGATGGGTTCTAGCGGTGGGGCAGTCGGCTGCACCGGATAGGGGGCGGACGGGTTATGTCCAGCTTGGTATCCAGATGCGCCACTGGGCGTGTTCGCTCAAAAGTGTTCCGCCTGTGACGATCGGTAGGAAGAAAGCGGATGTGAGCAGGATGATGGCGACGATGCCGGCTAGGATTCCGGTGCGGATCTTCGCTTGGAGCTTGGGCGTGCCCGGTGGCGGGGCGAGCATACGTAGCGCATAGACGACTGCGAGGATCCAGCTGAGTTGGAAGCCGGTCGTGTAGAAGAAGAACATCGTGCGTTCTGGATAGAACAGCCACGGGATGTAGCCGGCTACAACACCTGCCAGGATCATGAGTGCTACCCAGTCGCGGCGAGCGAGGAAGGCCCACAGCACGATGAAGATGCAGAGGGTCCCGGCCCACCACAGGAGCGGGTTGGGTAGGTCGGTGATGATTTGGACGCAGTTGCGGCCGGGTTCGCATTCGACGCCGTCGCGGGTGGTGGTGTCCCATTTGAACAGCGTTGGGCGCCCTGCAACGAGCCAGGTCCACGGGTTGGACGCCCAGCCGTGGTCTTTGGTCAGCCCGGTGTGGAATGCGTAGGCCTTGCCGTGGTAGGTCAGCAGGTCAGCTAGCGGTGCTGGGAAGAGCTTGACCCATGCCGCACCTTCGCGTTCGGCGAGCCCGTGGCCCCAGGCGCGCGGCTGCATCAGCCACGGTAGCCAGGTGAAAAGATAGGTCAGTGCCGCGACGGGTACTACGCGGATGAACGCGGGGATGCCGTTGTGGAGTACGCCGCCTTTGAGCCATTGTTGGATCCCAGCGGCACGGCGGGCTTGGCAGTCCCACCACACGATGAGTAGGCCGAAGACAGCGACGAAGGTGATTCCGGACCATTTGATAGCGCACAAGGCACCCAGTGAAACACCGATGCCGATCTGCCACGGCCGGGACCATAAGCGCGGCCCCACCCCTTTATAGAGGGCCGCTACCTTGCGTTTATCGCTAGAGGCCTCGGCGTCTCCGGCGAGCGCGTAGGCCAGTTGGCGGCGCCCGTAATCGCGGTCTACGAGTACGAGCCACGCGATGATCGTGATGAACATGAAGTAGAAGATGTCGAGGATCCCGGTCCTCGATAGCGCGATCTGTTGGCCGTCGAGCGCTACGAATACTCCGGCGAGCCCGCCCCATACGGCGGAGCGGAACAGGCGGGTTGCGGCCATGGTTGTGAAGACGGCTGCGATGGTTCCGGCGAAAGCGGTGCCTGCACGCCAGCCGAGCCCGGTGTCTGTTCCGAAGATCGCCATTCCCAGCGCCATGATCCATTTACCCAGTGGTGGGTGGACGACGTAGGAGGCCTCGTTACTCGGTGTTGCCGATCCGTTGACGAAGTCTTCGTTGATGTCTTGCGGCCATTGGCGTTCGTAGCCGTAGTTCAGAAGTGAGTAGGCGTCTTTGACGTAGTAGGTTTCGTCGAAAATGAGTTGGTGTGGGTGGCCCAGGTTGAAGAATCTGATGATCGCGGCGAGTGCACCGATCAGCAGAGGTAGCCACCAGCGCGCGTGTGAAACGACCGTGTTGAGCTTGCCGCCGGGCATGCCGGTGAGGCGGAGCAGTAGCTCGTCGAGGCTCGGTCTTGAACGGCTCAGCTGCGCCCCCTGTTTGCGGTGGGCGTGCTGTTGCCGTTGAGCTTGAGAAGTGGTGCGCGCGGAAACAGTCACAGGCTTACTCTACTGAACTACGGGGTTTGAGGCCGGAAGATGGCTAGGAGGGTAATACCAAAGTAATACGGACACACTGTAGCGGAGGCGATGTGCCGCGGTGTTGGTGTAGTGGCGGCTGGGTAGGCTGGCGGTGTGAGTGATGTAACTGGTCGCATCGAGATTGCTGGTACCCCGATTGGGAATATTGGGGATGCGAGCCCGCGGTTGCTCGCGGCGTTGGAAGAGGCCGATGTGGTGGCGTGTGAGGACACGCGGACCACGGCGAAGCTGTTGCGGGCTTTGGGGATTAGGGCTCGCGGTGAGTTGGTTGCGTATCACGAACATAATGAGCGTTCGCGTGCGGATGAGTTGGTGGAGCGGGCTCGCCGTGGGGCGCACGTTGTGGTGGTCAGTGATGCAGGCATGCCAGGTATTTCTGATCCTGGCTACCGGATTGTTGCGCGCGCGGTCATCGAGGATGTGCCCGTCACGGTGATCCCGGGGCCTTCGGCACTGATCTGTGCACTCGCCGCATCGGGGTTGCCGACAGACCGGTTCACGTTCGAAGGATTCATGCCGCGCAAGGCTTCTGAACGCACAGCCTTCATCCGCGCGGTGAGTACGGAGACGCGCACTGTCGTGTTCTATGAGACCCCGCACCGGATCGCGGCGACCCTTCAAGCGCTCGCCGAGGGTTTGGGTGGGCAGCGCCGCGCCGTGATTTCACGTGAGATTACAAAAATGTTTGAAGAGCATCGGCGTGGAACTTTAGAAGAGTTGCTTGCCGGGGTGGCGGAGGATCCTCCACGCGGCGAGATCGTAGTGGTGTTAGAAGGTGCCGCTGAAGAAGCTGAAGCCAGCATCGAAGAGTTAGTTCCGCTGGTCCTAGAGCGGGTAGCTGAAGGTGAACGGCTCAAAGACGTGTGCAAATCGCTTGCCGAGGCTTACGGGGTGTCCCGGCGGGAACTCTATGACGCGGCGGTCAAAGCCCGGCCATAAGTGTGGCCCGGCGGTAAGCGTGGCCCGGCCGCCGAAGGGACCTGGCCGTAAGTGTTGCCCGGCCGTGAAAGGGACCTGGCCCTGGCGAGCCGGGCCAGTCAGCGAAATGCGGCGTCGCTTTCTAGCGGAATAGTTTGCCGCACGTATAAGTTGAGCTAAGTAGACCTCGATGATCCGTGGCAAAGGAGAACCATGACTTCACAGCGCGAAGCCGAACTGCTGGAATCAGTCCCGAAGGGGTTGCTGATCAATGGTGAATGGCGCGATGCCTCTGATGGCGGAACGTTCGATGTTCTCGACCCTGCAACGGGGAAGGTTTTGGCTACGTTGGCCTCTGCCACCTCTGAGGATGCTAAGGCCGCTTTGGATGCGGCTGATGCTGTGCAGGCGTCGTGGGCTCGCACCTCTGCCCGTGAACGTTCTGAGATTCTGCGCCGTGGTTTCGAACTGATTCAGGAACGCGCCGAGGATTTCGCTCTGCTCATGACCTTGGAGATGGGTAAGCCTCTGAACGAGGCGATGGGCGAGGTTAAGTACGGCAACGAGTTCATGCGGTGGTTCTCTGAGGAAGCGGTGCGTCACAACGGCCGCTACAACGAGACCCCTGAAGGCAACATGAAGATGATCGTGCAGCACAAGCCTGTTGGGCCGTGCTTGCTGATCACGCCGTGGAACTTCCCGCTGGCGATGGCGACCCGCAAGGTTGCTCCTGCTGTAGCTGCCGGCTGCACTATGGTTTTGAAGCCAGCTAAGTTGACCCCGCTGACTGCCCAGCTGTTCGCTCAGGTCATGATGGAGGCAGGCCTTCCAGCAGGTGTCTTGAACGTGGTTGCTGGTAAGTCGGCTTCCCAGATTTCTGGCCCCATCATGCAGGATCACCGTCTACGTAAGGTCTCCTTCACCGGCTCCACCCCGGTGGGGCGCCAGTTGCTCAAGGACGCCGCAGACAACGTTTTGCGTACCTCGATGGAGTTGGGCGGCAACGCGCCATTCATCGTGTTCGATGACGCCGACATCGACGATGCGGTTGAGGGCGCTATGGCGGCGAAGATGCGCAACATGGGTGAGGCCTGCACCGCGGCGAACCGCTTCCTGGTCCAGGATTCGGTCGCCGAAGAGTTCACCCGCAAGTTCGCTGAGAAGATGGCCGCCCTCAAGCCTGGCCGCGGCACCGAAGAAGACGTCAACGTTGGCCCGGTCATCGAGGAGTCCGCTCGTGAGGACATCCACTCGATCGTGACTAAAGCGGTTGAACAGGGTGCTAAGGTCGCGACCGGTGGCGAGAAGATCGAAGGCGACGGCTACTTCTATCGCCCGACCGTCTTGACCGATGTTCCGCACGACGCCGAGATCCTGCGTGAAGAGATCTTCGGCCCCGTCGCCCCCGTCACGACGTTTGCTACCGAGGACGAAGCGATCGAACTCGCCAACGCATCCGAATACGGTTTGGCCTCCTACATCTACTCGAAGGACTACAACCGCCTGATCCGTGTGGCGGATCAGATCGAATTCGGTTTGGTCGGCTTCAACCAGGGCGTGATCTCCAACGCTGCCGCACCATTCGGTGGCGTCAAGCAGTCCGGTCTGGGGCGTGAAGGTGGCGCCGAAGGTATCGAGGAGTACAGCACCGTGCAGTACATCGGTATCGCAGACCCATACGCCAAGAAGTAAAGCCTTCTGCACAGACTGTGACCTAACGGGGTGGCCATCGCATCAGCGGTGGCCACCCCGTCGTTAACCTCACTCCGTCGTTAACCTCGCTGTGCATCGCTAAGGTTGTTGATATGTGTTCTGAACATCAAGGTTTGGTTGTTCCCGGTGAAACTCCGCGGCCTTATGTCCCTGAGGCCCACGAAGGCCTCGGCGATGACAGCGGGCGTAAGCGCGCGGCCGTCAACGAGCAGGGTGCTCGCCGTAAGCTCGAATATCCGCCGGCCCCGCAGCCATTGCCGGTCCCGGTGATCGATAACCACACGCACATGGATTTCCATGACGGCGATGTCGCGTTATCTGTGAGCCAGCACATGGATGTCGCCGAGCAGGTCGGTATCTCTGGGGCAGTCCAGATCGGGACCGATGTTGAGTCTTCGCGCTGGTCTGTTGCCGCGGCGGAATCTGATCAGCGCGTGCTTGCCGCGGTCGCCTTGCACCCCAACGATGCCGCGCGGGCTTATGCGGAAGGCACCCTTGAGGATGATCTCGCGGTCATCGAGCAGTTGGCTGGGCATCCCCGGGTGCGGGCGATCGGAGAGACGGGGCTTGATTACTTCCGTACCACCGAGGAGGGCTGGGCGCCCCAGCACGAATCTTTCCGCCGGCATCTTGATATTGCGCAGCGTTTGAACCTGCCGGTACAGATCCATGACCGGGACGCGCACGATGACACGGTGCGGATCTTGGAAGAAGAGAACTTCGATGGAACGGTTGTCTTCCACTGTTTCTCTGGTCCGGTGTCGATGGCGATGAAAGCGCGCGAGCGCGGCTGGTATGTCTCCTTCGGCGGGACCGTGACGTTCAAGAACAACCACGAGCTTCGAGAAGCGATCATGGCGGCCGGGCCACAGCTGTTGATGGCGGAGACGGACGCCCCCTTCTTGACTGCCCACCCGTTCCGGGGCCGCCCGAACGCTCCATACATGACCCCGTACGCGGTGCGGTTCGTCGCGGACATGTTCGGCATGGACCTAGATGAGTTCTGCCACACACTCAACGAAAACAGCACGCGTGTTTACGGGGATTTCGCCGCAGGTTTCACCCAAGAATCGCCTGAATAATAGCCATACCCCGAAACTGTGCAGGAGCTGAAGTAGCGATTTGATAACAATTAGGTTACGATTGTTATCGCATCGTGACCTTCGGTGTGGTGCTGACAAGCACTTCCTTCCCTGAAGGCCGAGCGTGAACGCTCATCGAGCGCTTCATGGAAAAGGTCATGTGTGCAAAGAAATATCCCCGAACATAGTGCCTGTCAAGGCATGAGGTTTTTCGTGAACAAGAAGATGAAACGCGGTCTGATCATTGGCGGCCAGGCAACTGTAGCCTCGGCGCTGGTCTTGGGAACCGTGGGGTTCGTAGCAAATAACAAATCCATCGAGGTTGTCGTCGACGGGGAATCTCAAAACGTCCGTACCTTCGGTGGGAAGGTAGAAGACGCCCTGAAGGCAGCTGATGTCACCGTTGGCCAACACGACCGTGTCACGCCAGCCGTAGACTCCGACATCAAGAACGGCGACACCGTCAACATCCTGACCGCTCACAAGGTCGAATACCAGGTCGACGGCGAAGACAAGACCGTCATGACCACCGCACGCACCGTGGATGAGCTGGTGGATGAGCTCGATCTCGCTGACGGTTCTGACATCAACCTCGACGGTCACGTCCAGTTGGCAAGCGCTGAGAAGCTCACCGTGCTGACCCCTAAGGAAGTCAAGCTCAACCTCGCGGGCAAGAAGTCGACTCTGACTACTACCGCACTCGATGTTGACGCGGTTCTGGCCGATAAGGGCGTCAAGGTTGGTAAGCACGACGAAGTGAAGCCTGCCCGGAACACTGTTGTATCTGATGGCATCACCATCACGTACAACAAGATCCAAAAGAAGAAGAAGACCACCACCGAGGCGATCGCGTTCGAAACCAAGCGTGAAGAGGACGCCAAGCTCGCCAAGGGCAAGACCGAGACGGTCACCGAAGGCAAGGCTGGTGAACGCAAGGTCGTGACCGAGACTGTGATCCGTAACGGTAAGAAGGTCTCCACCAAGAAGGTCTCCGATAAGGTGACCCGCGAGCCAGTCGATGCGCTGATCAAGGTTGGCACCAAGGAAGAAGCCCCAGAGCCTGAGGAGAACTCGGACTCGGAGGAGAGCTCGAACAACTCCTCGAAGGGTAAGAAGAAGAAGTCGAAGTCCAGCTCGAAGGCTAAGGCCCCAAGCGGCGGCGTTTCCTCGACCTGGCAGGCACTGGCTCAGTGTGAGTCCGGCGGTAACTGGAGCATCAACTCCGGTAACGGCTACTACGGCGGCCTGCAGTTCTCGGCTTCCTCCTGGCGTGCAGCCGGCGGCACCAAGTACGCTCCGCTGCCACACCAGGCAACCCCAGCTGAGCAGGTTGCTACCGCAGAGAAGTTGCGCGCTAACGGTGGCTGGGGCCACTGGCCAGCATGCTCGAGCCGTCTCGGCCTGCGCTAAGCCACACGCTGTGCTTTCAGGTCAGCACCTGAACGTTGGCTTATAGCTCCGGAATAAATCACCCGGAATAGGCACTGTTCAAGCCCACGATGGTGCGGGAGTCTCCCGCGGCATCGTGGGCTTGGCCGTTTAAGGACATTAGGATTGAGGGGATGAATCACGTGCCTGAATCTTCTGCTTCAGCTCCGCTTTTGGGGGCTGCTCATATTCGTGCGCTCGCCGATGAGCTGGGTGTGACCCCGACTAAGACGCTGGGGCAGAACTTTGTGATCGATGGGAACACGATCCGCCGCATCGTTGCCGCCGCACACCTCACGGGCGATGAGACGGTGCTTGAGGTGGGGCCGGGCCTTGGTTCGCTGACGTTGGGGATCCTGGATGCCGCTGCGCGCGTGATCGCGGTGGAGATTGATCCGCGGCTGGCCGAGCGCCTGCCGCGCACGGTGGAGCAGTGGCGCCCGGGCACGCATGAGAACCTCACGGTCATCAATGAGGACGCGTTGAAGATCACCGAGCTGCCGGGCGCACCCGATGCGCTGGTTGCGAACCTGCCCTATAACGTCGCGGTTCCCGTAGTGCTGCATCTGTTGGCGCGCTTTGAGAGCATCCGTTCCGGTTTGGTCATGGTCCAAGACGAGGTAGCCGACCGTTTGGCAGCGAAGCCGGGGAACAAGCTCTATGGGGTCCCTTCCGTCAAGGGCGCGTGGTACGGGTCCATGACCAAAGCCGGGGTCATCAGGATGAACGTGTTCTGGCCCGCGCCCAAGATCCGCTCAGGGCTCGTTGCGTTCACGCGTGGCCCCAAACGCGGGGATGAGGCTCTGCGGGAGGCGACGTTTGCGGTGATCGATGCGGCATTCGCGCAACGACGCAAGACGCTACGGGCAGCGTTAGCCGGATGGGCAGGTTCCGCCGCAGCAGCCGAAGAATATCTGCGTGCAGCAGGAGTAGACCCGCAGCTGCGCGGCGAGAAGCTTGAGATCGAGCAGTTCATCGCGATCGCCCAGGCCCGCGCTGCAGCAAGCGACAGCGGCGCGGTAGGCGACAGCGGCGCGGCAGGTGAAAGTAGTGCTGCCGTTGAAGAAGTAGGAGAGCAAGGTGGTGGGGTGTGAGTCTTCCAGCGTTGGAGGAACAATCGGGGTTTGCGCGCACGGTCACGGCGCGCGCACCAGGCAAAATCAACGTCAGCTTCGAATGCGGTGACCCGCGCGAGGACGGATTCCATCCGGTTGCGACCTTGTATCTTGCGGTCGGGTTGGATGAAGAGGTCACCGCCCGTCACCGTGACGACGGCGAGATCGCGGCGGAACTCGATGACGCATCGAGCATCGCGGTGGATCAAGCGAGCTTCCCGGTAGGAGCCGATAACCTCGCAGTGAAGGCCGCGCTCGCTTTGCGGGACGCTACCGGAGTGCACGCTGGAGCTGACTTGCGCATCCTCAAGCGTGTGCCGATCGCTGGAGGCATGGGAGGCGGCTCCGCGGACGCGGCCGCGGCACTCGTTGCGTGCAATGCGCTGTGGGAGACCCGCCTGAGCAGGCAAGACCTCGCCTCGATCGCCGCGGGGCTCGGCTCGGATGTTCCCTTCGCGCTGTTCGGCGGCGCGGCCGTCGGCCTGGGGCGCGGGGAAGACCTCGCGCCAGTGCCGCTGCGCACCGAATCGCACTGGGTTCTGATCCCGGCATCGTACGGGCTCTCAACACCGAAGGTGTATCAGGAGCTTGACCGGCAACGCGAACGAGCCGATGTGAGCGTGCCCGCGCCTCAGGAAGTCTCGCCCGAGGTTCTCCACGCCCTACTCGAAGGGGACCCGCTCAAGCTCGCAGCTTCCGTGCATAACGACCTCACTCCGGCCAGCATCGCGCTTGCACCGGAACTCGCGCACGTCATCGAACGAACCGAGGAAGCCGGGGCGCACAAAACGCTCGTATCAGGCTCCGGGCCAACCCTGGCCTGCATCGCGCACTCATCAGCGCATGCGGAACGGATCTCGATGCAGATACGTGATGAGCTCGACCTACAAACCATCGTGGTGAGCGCACCTGCGGCAGGGGCCTCGATCCTGCCCAACTGCGGCGCAGTTTGATGGCCAGCGCTGCCTGATGACATGCCCGGCCTGGTAGCCAGCGCGGTCTGGAGGCCAGCCCGGCCTGGCGAACTTCACGCGCTGAAACCTGCACGCTGAAAGCATCCACGCACACTATCCACTGAAAACTATTCATTGAGAAGGAAACCCTGTACAGATGTCCCACCTCTTAGGTGCTGAATCGATCTCCATCACGTTTGGTACCCGCACCGTGCTCGATAACGTGACGCTCGGCATCGACGAGGGCGACCGCATCGGGATTGTGGGCCGTAACGGCGACGGCAAGTCCACACTCATGAAGCTTCTGGCGCAACGGATCGAACCGGATACCGGGCGGGTGACGCATCGGCGTGATCTGCGGGTCGGTTACCTCGATCAAGCCGACGTTTTAGACCCCGAACTGAGCGTGCTTGAGGCGATCGTGGGTGATGTTCCGGAACACGAATGGGCCGCTGATGCCCGCATCCGTGACATCATGAGCGGGTTGACCGAAGGCATCGATCTGAACAAGAAAGTCGGGGAGCTCTCCGGCGGGCAACGCCGCCGTACCGCGCTTGCCAAGCTGGTGGTTGCTGACTGGGACGTCATCATGCTCGATGAGCCCACCAACCACCTCGACGTTGAGTCGGTCGCATGGCTGGCTGAGCACTTGAACCAGCGGTGGCGCGCCAACGAGAACGCGTTCCTGGTGGTGACTCACGACCGCTGGTTCCTGGATGCCGTATGCACCATGACGTGGGAGGTCCACGATGCGATGGTGGATGCTTTTGATGGCGGGTATGCGGCCTATGTTCTGGCTCGGGCCGAACGCGACCGCGCCGCTGCGGTCAAGGAAAGCAAACGACAGCAACTTGTCAAAAAGGAGCTTGCGTGGCTGCGCCGCGGCGCACCGGCACGCACCTCGAAACCCAAGTTCCGCATCCAAGCAGCCAACGCGATCATCGAAGACGTTCCCGCACCACGCGAAAGCCTCGAGCTGAAGAAAATGGCGATGGCCCGGCAAGGCAAAGACGTCATCGACGCCGAAGACCTCACCTATACGCTGCCCAACGGCCGCGCACTCTTCGATGACATCACGTGGCGGCTGGCACCAGGGGAACGCGTGGGACTTGTGGGCGTCAACGGTGCAGGAAAATCCACGCTCATGCGACTACTGGACGGACAACTCGAACCGAGCGCCGGGCGCGTCAAGCGCGGCAAGACCGTGGTTTCAGCGATCCTCTCCCAAGAAGTCAAAGAGCTTGATGAGCTCGCGAACACGCGCGTCGTGGACGTCATCAAGGCAGAAGGCAGCCAGTTTGTCGCCGGAGGCCGCGAAGTGTCCGCCGGTCAGCTACTCGAGCAGGTCGGGTTCAACGCGCACAAGCAATACACCCCGGTCAAGGACCTCTCCGGTGGCGAGAAACGCCGCCTGCAACTCTTACGCCTCATGGTGGGTGAACCCAACGTGCTGATGCTCGATGAGCCGACCAACGACCTCGACACCGACACCCTCGCCGCGATCGAAGACCTCCTCGACACGTGGGCCGGAACCCTGATCGTTGTCTCCCACGACCGCTACCTGCTCGAACGCGTCACCGACCACCAGCTCGCACTGCTCGGAGACGGCAAACTCCGCGATCTGCCCGGCGGCGTTGAGCAGTACCTGCAGCTACGCGAACACGCAGCGCACGCCGGCACCGACAACAGCAGGATAAGCCACAGCGGGACAGGCCAGCACGGAGAACCCGCCGCCGCATCGGACGCTGGGGGCGCAGCTGAAGCCCCCGCGCACAAGCCAAACAAGCCAGCGTATTCGGCAGCCGAACAGCGCGAAGCGCGCAAAGACATGCAACGCTACGAACGCCAACTCGGACGCGTCGAGAAGGCGCTCGCCGAGGCAGAAGAGAAACTCATCCAAGCGACCGAGGCCGGGGATTTCGAGGCGGTCACCCACCTCACCCAGGAAGCGGACGCGGTGCGGGAGCAGAGGGACGAGCTGGAGATGGCGTGGCTCGAGGCCTCCGAGAAGATCGGGTAGGGGGCAGGTTGATGCCAGAACAAACGGAAGTCACTGAGTATCGGCCGGTCTGTGAGTATCGGCCGGTGCGCATCGCGATGAGCTACGTCATGGATGCCGCGAACGTCCCTGTCAGCTATTCCGATGAGCTTCACGGGCTCGCAGCCCATACGGGGCGTTCACTCATTGAGGTCGGCGGGCACGTGCAACCGTGGTTCGTGGATGCTCTCAAACCGGGACGCAGCGCCAGCGAGGTTGTCGCGGGCGCGGAGGCGGTCATTATCCTGGGTGGTGCTGATGTGCATCCAGGGTTCTATGGGTTGGAGCGTGAACGGTGGCCCGAGGTCGATCTTGCAGGTGTGAGCGCGAGCGCCGATGCGTTCGAGATAGAACTCGTGCATGAAACCCTGGCCGCCAATAAGCCGCTGTTAGGGATCTGCCGCGGCCTGCAGATCATCAACGTTGCGCTTGGCGGCACGCTCATCCCGGAGATCGGCAACCCTACGATCCATAAGTCACCACCAGATGGCGACGGCTGGGCTGATCACAGCGTGAGTCTCACCGCCGGCAGCACGCTCGAACGCATCTACGGGTCAGCCGAAATCACGGTGCGTTCCGCGCATCACCAAGCCGTCGATGCGCTCGCCGCAGACCTCGTGCCCGTCGCGACCGCCCCGGACGGCCTCGTGGAAGCCGTCGAACACCGGCAACACTCCAGGATGCTGGCTGTGCAGTGGCATCCCGAAGACCTCAACGGTGATAAAACTCACCTCGATGAGCTCATGACGTGGCTTCTGCGCCGGATTCATTGACGTACAGATAGACGCTCATAAGACATACGGTTAAGAAAACAAGGCCTAACGTGGCACAATGGACAACGGCCTGAACAGTTCAGCCTGTACCAGGCTGATCCGCCATGGTGTAACGGCAGCACGCCAGCCTTTGGAGCTGTGTGGTCTAGGTTCGAATCCTAGTGGCGGAGCGATAGTGGCAGGGCAGTGGAAGGAAAAACAGCCAGGTGTCCAGCGAAAACGTCCATCCGGCAGCAGTGATCGTTCTAGCCGCAGGTGCTGGAACACGTATGAAATCCTCTAAGCCGAAAATCCTCCACACACTCGGCGGCCGTTCGATGGTCGGCCACGCGCTCGATACCGCGCATGCGCTGGAACCCGATCGTCTCGTCGTGGTTGTGCGTCACCAGCGTGACCGCGTTGCAACCCACGTGCTCGAGCATGCGCCTGACGTGAGCATCGTCGACCAGGACGAGATCCCAGGCACCGGCCGCGCAGTCCAAGTTGGCCTTGAAGCGATGAACGACCTCGCTGAAGGCACCGTCTTGGTGACCTACGGCGACGTCCCGTTGCTTTCCCCGCAGTTGCTCACTGAACTCGTGGAGCGCCACGAATCCGAGGGCAACGCGGCAACCGTTCTGACCGCCGCGGTTGAAGACCCGACCGGCTACGGCCGCATCCTGCGCGATGAAAACGGCGACGTCACCGGGATCGTTGAGCACAAAGACGCCACCGAAGAGCAGCGTCTGATCAACGAAGTCAACTCCGGTATCTACGCGTTCTCCGCGAACGAGCTGCGTTCGGCTCTGGCCCGGGTTTCGACCGACAACGCCCAAGGCGAAATGTATCTGACCGATGTGCTCGGCATCATGCGTGAAGACGGGCACCGCATCTCAACGGCAGTGACCACCGATCAGTGGCAGGTAGAAGGCGCCAACGATCGCGTGCAGCTTTCCGCGCTGGGGCGTGAACTGAACCGCCGCATCACCGAAAAGTGGATGCGCGAAGGGGTCACCATCCAAGACCCTGAAACCACATGGATCGACGTCGATGTCGCCTTGTCCCAAGACGTGACCCTGCTACCGAACGTGCAGCTCGTTGGCCGCACCTCGGTCGGCCAAGGCTCCGTGATCGGGCCAGACACAACCTTGCGTGACACCCACGTGGGCCAGAACGCGACCGTGAAACGAACCGACGCAACCGAATCCCGCATCGGCTCCGGATCGACCGTTGGCCCGTTCAGCCACCTCCGCAAAGACACCGTGCTCGGTGAAGACGGCAAGATCGGCGCGTTCTATGAAACTAAGAACGTCCAGATTGGGGATCGCACCAAGCTCTCCCACCTCGGCTACTCAGGTGATGCGGTGATCGGGGAAGACAGCAACATCGGTTGCGGAAACATCACCTCCAACTACGACGGCGTGAACAAGCACAAGACCGTGATCGGCTCGCACGTTCGCACGGGCGCATCCACCGTGTTCATCGCCCCCGTCGAGGTCGGTGACGGCGCATACACCGGCGCTGGCGCGGTAGTCCGCAAAGACGTCCCTGCTGGCGCACTTGTGATCTCTGATGCCCCGCAGGTCAATAAAGAAGGCTGGGTTGAAGCTAAACGAGCAGGAACCCCCGCCGCCGTCGCCGCGGCCCTGACTGAAGCAAAGAACTCCACCGGATCGGATACAGCCCGTACCGGTTCGGATGAAACACGCCCCTGATTCGGTACAGTCATAGAAGCTCCAACTAACACCCCATCCTCGAGGAGAACGGACAGCTCGCAATGTCTGAACTGAGCTACAACGTAGACAAAAAACTGGTCTTGGCTTCCGGCCGAGCCCACCCAGAGCTGGCACAACAGATCGCCGACGAGCTCAAAACCGAGCTCGCCCCAGTTTCCGCATATGACTTCGCTAACGGTGAGATCTATGTCCGCCCCGGGGATTCCGTCCGCGGTAAAGAATGCTTCGTCATCCAGTCCCATCCGTTCCCGATGAACAACTGGCTCATGGAGCAGCTGATCATGATCGATGCGCTCAAGCGCGCCTCAGCCCGCCGCATCACCGTGGTCTCGCCGTTCTACCCGTACGCTCGCCAGGACAAGAAGGGCCGCGGCCGCGAGCCGATCACCGCGCGCCTGGTCGCTGACCTTTATAAGACCGCTGGCGCTGACCGTATCATGTCCGTGGACCTGCACACCTCGCAGATCCAGGGTTTCTTCGATGGCCCGGTCGATCACCTCATGGCGATCCCGTTGCTCGCTGACTACATCCGCACCCGTGTAGGTAACGAACCGCTCACGATCGTCTCCCCGGACACCGGCCGTGTGCGTGTGGCTGAAATGTGGGCTGAACGCCTCGGCCACGCGCCGCTGGCATTCGTGCACAAGACCCGTGACCTCACCGTGCCGAACAAGGCCGAATCAAAGACCGTGGTCGGCGAGGTTAAGGATCGCGTCTGCATCCTGATCGACGACATGATCGACACCGGCGGCACCATCTCCGGCGCGGTTTCGGTACTGAAGAACGCTGGTGCTAAAGACGTCATCATCGCGGCAACGCACCCGGTCTTCTCAGATCCGGCAGCGCAGCGTTTGAGCGAATCCGGTGCGCGCGAAATCGTTGTGACCAACACGTTGCCTGTTCCAGCTTCGAAGCGTTTCCACAACCTCACGGTGCTCTCGATCGCCCCACTGCTGGCGCGCGCGATCAAGGAAGTCTTCGAAGACGGCTCCGTCACGAGCCTGTTCGACGGCCGCGCCTAACCATGCGAGCTCTGCTAAACTAGGGGAGTTGCCCAGGCGAGGGGAACTACGGTTCCCGTGATCGACGAGGCCTTCTGGATTTACCGGCTAGCACAAGGTGCAGGCCGAAGGTGAGCTTAGAAGCCACGACGAGCCCCCGGGGCGAAGACCAGCCAACACCACCGCACACGCGGAGATATTCACGGTGTGGCGTCATCGACCAATAGGAGAAGAGCTCTCATGCAGAAATTCGAATCCCTTGACGTAGAGGTCCGCGAAGACTTCGGTAAGGGTTCGGCACGGCGCGCACGCCGCGACGGCCAGATCCCAGCTGTTGTTTACGGCCACGGCTCCGAGCCAGAGCACCTGCTGCTCCCATCGCACCAGACCACCCTGGCTGTCCGCCAGCCGAACGCTATTCTGTCCCTCAAGGTCGCAGGCGATGAGCGCCTCGTCATGGTGAAGGACATCCAGCGCCACCCACTGCGCCAGACCGTTGATCACCTCGACCTGCTGATCGTCAAGCGCGGCGAGAAGGTCTCCGTCGATGTCTTCCTCGACTACCAGGGCGAGGTCGCCCCAGGTCTGGCAGCAACCCTCGACATCCAGGAAGTCACCGTCCTGGCAGAGGCACTCAACATTCCAGACACCCTGGTTGTCAACATCGATGGCCGCGAAGAAGGCTCCGTCCTCGCATCCGAGATTGAACTGCCTGAAGGCGTTGAGCTCGAGATCGAAGAAGACACTGTCATCGCGACGATCGCTGAGCCACAGGAAGTCGAGCTTCCAGAGGACGAGGAAGCAGAAGAAGGCGAAGAAGCTGCCGAGGCTCCAGCGGAAGAGAAGTCCGAGGAAGACAGCGAGTAAGCCTCACTGGGACTGCCCGAACTCTCAGGAAGGCCGCCACATGTGTGGCGGCCTTCCGCCATTTAAAGATCAGCCAAAGCGAAGAGTGCGCTTTATATAGAAGTCTGTATTGGCGAGCTATGTTGAGTGATCATCCTTTCATTGCTCGTTCACAGTGAATCACAGGATTCTTTACTGTTTGTTAACCATTCCGTCGGTGAAGGGACGGCCAAAGAGGCATTGAAGGTTTACCTCGCTTCCTAGGCTCATTGGCGTTGGTCACCATCACGCCAAATGAACGGATTGACACAGTGAAAGCACCTCGCACCACCGCGATTGCAACCGCAACAGCGGGTCTTGCATTCGCATCGTTCTTCACCGCAATGCCAGCCCACGCGACAGCGACGGCTGAAGAAGCCCCAGCTACGGGCGGGCCAAAGAACGTCATCGTACTGATCGGTGACGGCATGGGCTACAACCACATCGACAACCTCAACGCCTACACCAAGAACCAGGTGCACTGGCAGGTAGAAACCGGTCCAGACCACAAGGTCATGCCATACGGCGGCAACACCAAGCCAACCGAAGGCTGGCAGGCCTGGGAACACACCGGAATGTCCACCCACTGGGTCGATGGCCCGGCATATGACACCTCGCAAGCCTGGACCAAATTCGACTGGGTCAAAGACAACCCAACCGACTCCGCAGCAGCCGGCACCGCCATGGCTACCGGCGTGAAGACCTATAACGCCGGCATCGGTGTTGACCCAAACAAGAAGGTCGTAGAGAACCTCAGCGAACGCGCCAAGTCCCTCGGTAAATCTGCAGGCGTCGTTTCCAGCGTTCCCTTCTCGCACGCAACCCCAGCCGCCTACTCCGCCCACAACCAGACCCGCCAGGACTACCACGGCATCGCTGAAGAGCAGGTCAACGGCAACATGGACGTAGTGATGGGTGCAGGCCACCCATTCTTCGACGACGACAACAAGAAGCTCGCCACCCCGAACTACAAGTACATCGGCGCAGATACCTACAAGAAGCTCGAGTCTGGTGACAGCGACTTCACGTTCGTGACCAACAACCAGGACTTCTCTAACCTCACCAAGGGCGAGACCCCAGAGCGCGTATTCGGTATCGCTGAGGTAGGTAGCACCCTGCAGCAGAGCCGCGCCGAAGGCAAGGCAAAGAACGAGGTCATCGACCTGCGCACCATGACTGACGGCGCACTCAACGTCCTCGACAACAACGACAACGGCTTCTTCCTGATGGTCGAAGGCGGCGCAATCGACTGGGCAGGCCACGCCAACCAGACCGACCGCGACATCGAAGAAGTCCAGGACTTCGACAAGGCCGTCGACGGCGTCATCGACTGGGTTGAAACCAACTCCAGCTGGGATGAAACCCTCGTCATCGTCACCGCAGACCACGAGACCGGTTACCTCTCGGGCAAGCCAGAAGGCAAGTTCGCGCCAATGCTCCCGCAGGGCACCAACAAGGCTGCAGAGCAGAGCTGGAACAGTGGTGAACACACCAACCAGCTCGCACCATTCTTCTTCAAGGGCGCAAACGCTGCCGAGGTGAAGGCGCTGGCAACCAAGACTGACACGGTCCGCGGCTCCTACATGGACAACACCGATGTAGCTAAGTGGCTGTTGAACACCGCCTGGGTAGCTAAAGACGTTCCACCAAGCGAGGAACCGACCGCGGCTCCAACTGAGGAACCGACCGCGGAACCGACGGACGCGCCAACGGAGACCCCGAGCGAGGATCCAACCGAGACTCCATCTGAACAGCCTTCGGAAGCACCGAGCGAGGAACAGCCATCCGAGCAGCCTTCGGATGATTCGAGCGAGGCCCCAACCGAGGCACCGTCCACAGATGCATCTGATGCGCCATCAGACGCTCCTTCCCAGCCTGAAGGCGAGGACGGCGCAGGCTCCGAGGGCGGCAACCAGAACGATGCGCAGGGTCCATCGACCGGCGGCGATCTAGCCAACACCGGTGTCAACGCCGAACTCATGTGGGGCGCAGGCATCGCGACCCTGCTGGTAGTCGGTGGCGTGACGCTGCTGGTAGTCAAGCGTGCACGCCGCGCTGACGCCACCAAGTAACTAGACCCAAGAACCTTCTGAAAGCGCCGGGACACACGATCCCGCGCGTTCTCAGAACCCCATCGGTACCGCCGTGGACGCCCACGGCGGTACCGATGTTTTAGGCTGGCGCAGTCGTTTCAAGCTGGCACTGCAGTTTCAAGCCGGTGCAGCCGTTGCAGGCTCGCGTAGATACCCTTGAAGCATGGCTTCTGACATGTTCCTCATCGCTGGCCTGGGCAATACAGGCGCCCGGTATGCGAAAAATCGACACAACATCGGCTTCATGGTCGCCGATGAACTCGCCGGCCGCATCGGCGGCACGTTCAAAGCGGCCTCCGCGCAACGGTGCATGCTGCTTGAAGGACGGCTGGGAATAGGAGGGCCGCGGGTTGCGCTCATCAAGCCCACAACGCTCATGAACCGTGTAGGCGGCGCCGTCTCCAGCGTCTCGAAATACTTCGGGATACCGGCAACCAACGTGATCGCAATCCACGACGAGATCGAACTGGGCTTTGACACGACCCAGCCGCGGCTCGGTGGCTCGGAAGCCGGGCACAACGGCTTACGCGACATCACTAAGGCGTTGGGGACCCGGCAGTATTGGCGCATCCGTGTAGGCGTGGGGCGGCCCCCGGGTAGGCAACAGGTCGCCGACTATGTGCTCTCCGACTTCTCCGCGCAAGAGCGAAGAACGTTGCCGATAACCCTCTCAGACGCTGCAGACGAGGTAGAGAAACTGATCGTTACTCTCTGAGGCTGACCACATCGCGCTGATACTGACCGCCTTCCGCTGGGGCTCGCTACAGCCGGTTTCAGGGGATGCTCACCAGATTACTGGGGGTTTTCCATGACTATCCCAGGGTTTATTGAGGCTTGCTCTGTAGTGTCGAAGACACCTCAAGGGTGCGAGTGATGACAGAGGGGCTCCGGTTGAATGATCAACCGGAGCCCCTCACCTTTAACCACTGGCATGTGTGGCGGAACAGTCCATGCCTGAAGGCGGGTCAGTACTTGACGTGGCTGCGTTCCTGAGCCGTCTCTTGTTGCGCCTGCATCTTGTAGCGGCGGTTACGTGGGGCGAGCCAGATGCTCGCGAGCACGGCCGCCAGAACGGAGGCCAGGAGGATCGCGACCTTCGCGTCCTCACCGTGCAGGGAGTCGGTGCCGAAAGAGAGCTCAGCGACGAGCAGAGCGACCGTGAAGCCGATGCCGGCAACCATCGTGACCCCCAGCAGATCGCCCCACTTGATCCTCGGATCCAGTTCGGCGGCTGGAGTGCGAGTGACGAGCCATGTAGCACCCATGATGCCCAGAGGCTTACCGACCACGAGGCCAAGGATGATGCCCCACACCACGGTGTCAGCCATCGCGGTCTTGAAAGCGTCCATGCCCGCGATGGTCACACCCGCTGCGAAGAACGCGAAGATCGGCACCGCAATCCCGGTCGAGAACGGGCCAACACGGTGGGCGAGTACCTCGGTGAGTGGGATGCCTCGATGCCCCTTCTTGATCTTGGCAGGCACCGTGAAGCCGAGCAGAACACCCGCGATGGTCGCGTGGATCCCGGAGTTCAACATGAAGACCCACGCGAGGAACCCAAGGCCCAGCAGGATGACCCACGGGGCCCAGTTCTGGCGGCGGAAGAAGTTAGGGAACAGTTGCGCGAGCGTGCCGTAGATAGCGATCGGCACAAGCGAGAGCCCGAGCCACACAAGCGAAATATCGGAGGAGTAGAAGACCGCGATAATGATGATCGCGATCAGGTCATCAACCACAGCAAGCGTGAGCAGGAACAGCTTGGCCGGGGTTGGAAGCCACGCACCGACTACGGCAAGCACCGCGACAGCGAACGCGATGTCGGTTGCCGCCGGGATGGCCCAACCGTGCACCGTGGATGCGGGCTGGCCGATGTTGACCAGCAGGTAGATGAGCGCGAACCC